>JBDIBE010000246.1:0-5440 GCA_039812785.1 Thermoanaerobaculia bacterium
CGGATCGGCCGCCTCGGGAAGCTCTCCCGGGCCCGCGAGCGACGCCGCGAGCGCGGCGAGGCGCGCCGCCGCGTCGAGCGGCGCCTCGACGCCGGCGCGCCGCGCCGAGTGCGAGCCGACGAGGCCGCGCCGCTCCATCTCCCAGAGGACCTCGACGGCGTTCGCGCAGTAGGCAAGGCTCGAGATGCGCGAGAGGTCGCCGCGGGCGCGCTTCTTCTCGAAGGCTCCGCGGACGGCGCGGACGACGGTGTCGGCCGGGATCCCCGCCTCGCGCCAGGAGCAGATGAGCTGCCAGTCCTTCGGCGAGAGGAGGAAGGGCGTGCCGCGCTCGGCGATGAACGCCTCCTCGACGCGCGTGCCGTAGGAGGACTCGTCCTCCGGGGCCTCAGGCGCGCCGGGGCGGGCGGGCGTCGGCGTTCCGGTCATGCAGGATCTTCAGCCCGCGGAGCGTCAGGTCGGGGTCGACGACGGCGAGGTCGGGAGAGGCGGCGGCGAAGAGCGGCGCGAGGCCCCCGGTCGCCACGACCTTCATCCTCGGCTCTCCGAGCTCGGCGCGGATGCGGGCGACGAGCCCCTCGGCCTGCGCGACGACGCCCCAGAAGAGGCCCGACTGGATGCTCTGCGCCGTGTTCTTCCCGACGACGCGGTCGGGGCGGTGGAAGTCGACCCGCGAGAGGCGCGCCGCTCGAGAGAAGAGGGCGTCCGCGCTGATCCCGGGGCCCGGGCAGATGACGCCGCCGAGGTAGTCGCCGGAGGCGGTGACGACGTCGAACGTCGTCGCCGTGCCGAAGTCGACGACGATGCACGGGGCGCCGTGCGCCGCGACGGCGGCGACGGCGTTCACGATCCGGTCGGCCCCGACCTCGGCCGGGTGGTCGTAGAGGATCTTCATCCCCGTCTTCACGCCCGGGGCGACGAAGAGCGGGTCGATGCCGAAGAGGTCGCGCCCGGCGGCGCGGATCGGGAAGTCCTGCGGCGGGACGACCGAGGAGACGATGACGTCGTCGACCTCGTCGACCCTCCTCCCCTTCCCCTCGATGACGGCGCGGAGGAAGAGGGCGTGCTCGTCCGCGGTCCGCTCGCGGACGGTCGTCAGGCGGGCGGTCTTCACGAGGACGTCTCCCTCGAAGAAGCCGAGGACCGTGTTCGTGTTGCCGACGTCGAGGGCGAGGAGGAGGGCCATCGGCGTCAGAAGTGCGTGACGTCGCCGGAGATGAGCTCCGCGACGCCCTCCTCGGTCTCGAGCCGGAGGAGGCCGTCGGCGGAGAGCCCCGCGTAGCGCCCGCGGACGACGCGGTCGCCGTCGCGCACCTCGAGGACGTCGCCCGGGCGGTGGGCCGCCACTTCGGAGAAGGCCGACGGCAGGTCGGCCTCGTCGTGGGCGAGAGCCGCGTCGAACGCGGACAGGACCGCGAGGAGCGGGGCGTCCCCGTGGAGCGCCGCGGGAGCCGCGCCTTCGAGGGCGAGGGACGTGGCGTGAGGCAGGTCGAGCGCGTCGAGCTCCGCGCGGGTCGCGCCGACGTTGAGGCCGACGCCGACGACGACGTAGCCGAGGCCGTCGGGCAGGACGCGCCCCTCGACGAGGATCCCGGCGACCTTCCTCCCCTTCACGAGGAGGTCGTTCGGCCACTTCACCTTCAGGCCGAGGCCGAACGACGCCGAGAGGGAGCGCGCGAGGGCGATGCCCGTCGCGACGGGGACGCGGATCCGCCCCGGCCCCTCCGGCCACGGCGCGACGAGGGAGACCGCCACGGCTCCGTCGCCCGCCGTGGACCAGGAGCGCCCCGCCCGCCCGCGCCCGGCCGTCTGGCGGCGCGCGACGACGCAGGTCGGGAGGAGGTCGGTGTCCTCCTCGACCATCTTCTCGACGAGGGCCCGCGCGACGTCGTTCGTCGACGAGACCTCCTCGAGGAGGATCACGTTCGCGATCCGGCCGTAGCGGCGGCCCCCGAGGGGCGCGAGGGGGCCGAGGGGGCTCGTCACCGCCCCGAGCCCTCCCCCAGGTTCGTGACGAGCTTGGCGCGCCGCGCGGCGAGCTCGTCGAGCTGCTTCCGCGCCTTCTCGACGACGGCCTGCGGCGCCCGCGCGAGGAACGACTCGTCGGCGAGCTTGCGGTTCACGCCCTCGATCTCCTTGTCGACCGAGGCGATCTCCTTCCGAACCTTCGCCTCCTCCTCGGGGGAGAGCTCCTTCTTCGGGAGCGCCACGACGAGGCCGGCGACGCCGACGTGGTCGTGGAAGGCGTTCGGGAGCTCGACCTTCGGCGCCACCGCGAGGCTCGAGAGGCGGGCCATGTGCGAGAGGAGCGGCGCGTGGGCGCGGAGCGCCTCGGCCACGGCCCCTTCGGGGACCTCGAGGCCGGCGTCGAGCGCCTCCGTCTGGGCCATGCCCCGCTCGGCGCGGAGGTTCCGGATGCGCGTCGCCGTCTCGCGAAGCGTCTCGACGACCTCGACGGCGAACGGGTCGCTCCAGTCGGCGCGCCCGGCGGGGTACGGCAGGACGGGGAGCTTCGCCCCGTCGCCGTTGAGCGCCTCGCGGATCTCGCAGGAGATGAACGGCATGAACGGGTGGAGGAGCGCGAGCGAGTCGAGGAGGACGCGGTGCAGGACCGCGCGCGTCTTCGCCTTCTCGGCTTCCGCGACCGTCTCGTCGCGGAGGGCCTGCTTGACCATCTCGACGTAGCCGTCGCAGAACTCGGTCCAGAAGAAGGCGTAGAGGGCGTTCGCCGCCTCGTCGAAGCGGAAGACCTCGAGCGACTCGTTGACCTTCCTCGCCGTCGTCGCGAGGCGGTCGAGGATCCAGCGGTCGACGAGGCCGAGGGAGGCGAAGCCGGGCTCGCCCGTCGCGGGCGCCTCGGCGAGCATCCCCATCGCGAAGCGGGCGGCGTTCCAGACCTTCGTCGCGAAGGCGCGGGAGGCCGCGACGCGCGTCGTGCCGAACGGCAGGTCGCGCCCGGTGCCCGAGAGGACGGCGAGGGCGAAGCGGACGGCGTCGGCGCCGTACTCGTCGCACATGACGAGCGGGTCGATGACGTTCCCCTTCGTCTTCGACATCTTCTGGCCGCGCTCGTCGCGGACGAGGCCGTGGAGGAAGACCTCCCGGAACGGCACCTTCCCGTCGAACCAGACGCCGGCCATGATCATCCGGGCGACCCAGAAGAAGAGGATGTCGAAGCCGGTGACCATGACGTCGGTCGGGTAGAAGCGCCGGACGTCCTTCGTGTCGTCCGGCCAGCCGAGGACCGAGAGCGGCATGAGCCAGGAGGAGAACCAGGTGTCGAAGACGTCGGGGTCGCGCTCGATCGCGCGGCTCCCGCACGTCGCGCAGGCGGCCGGGTCGGACTCGTCGCCCGGCTTCGGCACGGTGACGTGCCCGTCGGGGCAGTACCAGGCGGGGATCTCGTGCCCCCACCAGAGCTGGCGCGAGACGCACCAGTCGCGGATGTTCCGCATCCACTCGTCGTAGGTCTTCTTCCAGAGCTCGGGCGTGAAGGTGACCTCGCGCGCCTCGCTCGCGGCGACGGCCTTCTCGGCGAGCGGCTTGATCTTCACGAACCACTGGAGCGAGACGAGCGGCTCGAGGACGGTGTCGCAGCGCTGGCAGCGGCCGACGGCCGAGACGTGCGGCTTGTCGTCGCGGCGCAGGCCCGCCTCGCGGAGGTCCGCGAGGACTTTCTTGCGCGCGGCGCCCCGCTCGAGGCCGGCGTAGGCGGCGCCGGCGTCGGCGGTCATCTTCCCGTCGAAGCCGATGACCATGATCTGCGGCAGGCCGTGGCGGCGCCCGGCCTCGAAGTCGTTCGGGTCGTGGGCGGGCGTGATCTTCACGACGCCCGTCCCGAACTTCCGGTCGACCATCTCGTCGGCGATGACCGGGATGAACCGCTCGGTGAGCGGCAGGCGGACCCGCTTGCCCACGATCGCCGCGTAGCGCTCGTCCTCGGGGTGGACGGCCACGGCCGTGTCGCCGACCATCGTCTCGGGGCGGGTCGTCGCGACGACGACCTCCCCGCTGCCGTCCTCGAGCGGGTAGGCGACGGACCAGAGCTGCCCCGAGCTCTCGACGTGGTTCACCTCGAGGTCGGAGAGGACGGTCGCGCAGCGCGGGCACCAGTTGACCATCCTGCTGTCGCGGTAGGCGAGACCCTGGTGGTAGAGCTCGCTGAAGACGCGGCGGACGGCCTTCGAGCGCGCGGCGTCGAGCGTGTAGTACTCGCGCGAGAAGTCGCACGAGCAGCCGAGGCGCCGGATCTGGTTCAGGATGTCGCCCCGGCGGGCGTCGGCCCACTCGCGGCAGACCTCGAGGAACGGCTCTCGCCCGAGGTCGTGGCGGCTCTTCCCCGTCCGCTCCGTCAGGTCTCGCTCGACGACCATCTGCGTCGCGATGCCCGCGTGGTCGACGCCCGGCACCCAGAGGACCGCGCGGCCCTGCATCCGCCGCCAGCGCGCGAGGACGTCCTCGAGCGTCCGGCCGAGGGCGTGGCCGACGTGGAGCCGGCCGGTGACGTTCGGCGGCGGGATGACGAGGGTGTACGGGCGGGCGTCCTCGCCCGCGACCTCGGGGCGGAACTGGCCCGACTCCTCCTGGAGCCGGTACCACTTCATCTCGAAGGCCTGCGGGTCGAAGCGCTTGTCGAGCTCGGGTCGGGGCGCGGATGACATAGACCGTCGAGTCTAAACGACGCGTCGCGACGAATCGAAGGGGCTCAGCCGGCCTTCTCGACCTCGGCGATCCTCTCCCGGACGAGCCGCTCGGCGTACTCCGGGACGACCTCCCAGGCGATGTCTCGGACGGCCTTCTCGGAGAGGATCTCGACGACGCGCCGGGCGATCCGGTCGACGTCGGCGTCCGAGAGGGCCCGGCTGGCGGCGGGAGCGGGCTCCTCGATGACGGCGGGCTCCCCGGCCTGCTCGAGCGGGACCGCGGCCGCGGCGGCCTCGGCCGGCCGCGGGATCGAGACCGACGTCGGCGGGATGAGGCGCGAGAGGTCCTCGAGGCGGGACGCGGCGGCGAGCTCCTCGAGCTCGGACTCCGACGGCTCGGCCGGCTCGATCGGGGTCGGCTCGGCGGCGGCCCCCGGCTGCACATCGATGTCGCCGGGCACCTCCTCGCCGATGAGGGCGGCGTGGCGCTCCCAGATCTCGGGTCGCCGGAGGACGCGGCCAGAGGCCTCGAAGGCCGCCATGTCCTGCTCGAGGTCGCGCGTGATCGGCTCGGGAGCGTCCGGCTCGGGCGGCGCGGAGAGCTCCGGGGGCGGCGGCGGGATCTCAACGACCGGGCCCTCGTCCCACGGCGCGGCCTCGCTCTCGACGACCGGCGCGGGCTCGTCCATCTCCGGGAAGCGGTCGGCGGCCTCCTCCTGCACCAGGGGCTCCGCCGTCGTTTCGACGTCCGCGACGGCCTCGGCGGGCTGTTCCTCCGCGGCCGGCTCCGCCATGGCGAC
>JBDIBE010000247.1:0-5431 GCA_039812785.1 Thermoanaerobaculia bacterium
TCGACGCGCACGGTGTAGACGAAACGCGCCCCGGCGAGGGCGCCGACCTGCGTCAGCCGGCTCGCGGCGCCGTCGACGAGGCACGAGGCGGCCCACCGCTCGCTTCGCGCGAGCGCGACGACGACGGCGAGGGCGCCGACGCGCTCGGCGCCGACGAGCGTCACCTCGCCGCGGCGGACGGCGCGCCCGAGAAGGAGCCGCCCGAGGACGGTCCGCCCCTCGAGCGCCTCGAGCACCTCGAGCCGGGCCGAGGAGGCGCGCGCGAAGCGGTCCGTCGTCAGGACGACGTCCCCCTCCTCGACGCGCACCTCGGCGGCGCGGGCGCGCTCGCCGGCTTTCAGGGCGCCGTCGACGCCGACGCTGAAGAGGCCGACGGGACCGGCCTTCCGGGCGAGCGGGAGGAGGGCGTTCAGGAGGGTCGTCTTGCCCGACCCCTTCCCGGGCCCGGTCACCGCCGTGACCCCTCCCGCGACTCCCGAAAGGCCGGACACGGCCGGCTCAGTCCTCGTGGCGCTTGTGGCGGATCAGGTCGCTCGGCTCGATCCGGCGCTTGTCGCCGGAGAGGAGCATCGCGACGCCGTCCTTCGGCTTGTACTTCGCGTCGTCCCCCTCGTCCTTCCGCGCCGGGTTCGCCGGGCCGCGCCCCTGCGGCCACTTGTAGGTCGTGATGACCCCCTCGTAGTTGCGGAGGACCGCCGTCCCCTCGGCCATCGAGATGAGGTAGTTCGGCATCACCGGGATCTTCCCGCCGCCCCCCGGGGCGTCGACGACGAACGTCGGGACGGCGAGGCCGGTCGTGTGGCCGCGGAGCGACTCGATGATCTCGATCCCCTTGGCGACCGAGGTCCGGAAGTGGCTGATGCCGAGCGAGAGGTCGCACTGGTAGATGTAGTAGGGCCTCACGCGGATCGTCATCAGCTTGTGGACGAGCTTCTTCATGACGACCGGGTCGTCGTTGATCCCGCGCAGGAGGACGCTCTGGTTCCCGAGCGGGATGCCGGCGTCGGCGAGCTTCTCGCAGGCCGCCTTCGCCTCGGCGGTGATCTCCTTGGGGTGGTTGAAGTGGACGTTCACGAAGAGCGGGTGGAACTGCTTCAGCATGTTCACGAGCCCGTCCGTGATCCGCTGCGGCAGGACGATCGGCATCCGCGTCCCGATCCGGATCATCTCGACGTGCGGGATCTCCCGCAGGCGCCGGAGGATCGACCGGAGGCGGTCGTCGGGCAGGACGAGCGGGTCGCCGCCGCTGATCAGGACGTCGCGGACCGACGGGGTGTTCCGGATGTACTCGATCGCCGCGGCGACGTTGTCCTCCGGCATGTCGACGTCCTCGTCGCCGACGAGCCGCCGGCGCGTGCAGTGCCGGCAGTTCATCGAGCAGATGTTCGTGACGAGGAGGAGGACCCGGTCGGGGTAGCGGTGGGTCAGCCCGGGGACGGGGCTGTCGACGTCCTCGTGGAGCGGGTCGGCCATGTCCGACGGGTCGTCGTACATCTCGGCGATCCGCGGCACCGACTGCATCCGCACCGGGCACTCCGGGTCGTCGCGGTCCATGAGCGCGGCGTAGTAGGGGGTGATCTCCATCGTGAACTTGCCGAGGCACTGGCGGATCTGGTCCCGCTCGAGGTCGGTCAGCTTCACGACCTTCTCGAGCGTCTCGATGTCCCGGATCCCGTTCTTCATGTGCCAGGTCCAGTCGTTCCACTCGGCGTCGGTCACGCCGGCGAAGAGCGGGATGGAGCGGAAGTCGACCTTCTCGTACTTCATGGCGTCCTCAGGCCTTCCGCAGCTTCAGCATCTCGCGGACGTCGTCGGGCCTCGCGATCGGCCGGCCGCAGTCCTTCGCGATCCGCACGGCGCGCTCGACGAGCTCGGCGTTGCTCTTCGCGAGGCGCCCCTTCGAGTAGTAGATGTTGTCCTCGAAGCCGACCCTCACGTTCCCGCCGAGGGCGAGCGCGCCGTAGATCGCGTCGAGGTTCGCCTTCCCGCCGATCCCCATGAGCGTCCAGTGGGCGCCGCGCGGGAGCTTCCTGACGAAGATCTCGAGGACGTCGGGCTCGTACTTCACCGAGCCGGGGACGTTCAGGACGAGGCCGTAGTGGTACGGCTCGTCGAGGAGCCCTTCTTTGATCAGGATGTGGCTCGCGTAGACGTGCCCGAGGTCGAAGCACTCGAGCGTCGGCCGCACCCCGTGCTCGCGCATCGCCTTCGCGAACGTCCTCATCACGGGGAGCGTGTTGACGATGTAATCGTCGCCGAAGTTGACCGTCCCGCAGTCGAGGCTCGCCATCTCGGGCTGGAGCGTCACGGGCTGGAGGCGCTCCTCGGGCGTCATCCCGACGGCGCCGCCCGTCGTGCACTCGACGACGATGTCGCACTTGCTCCGTACGAGCTCGATCGCCTTCCGGAAGACGGCGACGTCCTGGGTGGGCGAGCCGTCGTCGTGGCGGACGTGGAGGTGGAGGACCGCGGCCCCCGCCTCCCACGCCTCGAAGGCGCTCTGCGCGATCTCCTCGGGGGTGATGGGGAGGGCGGGCTGCGCCTCCCGGGTCGTCTCGGCGCCGGTGACGGCGCAGGTGATGATGACCTTGTCGCTCATGTGAGCCTCCGTGGGGCGCGCCGGAAGGGCGCCCTCAGACGTAGCGGGTCTCGAAGAGGCGCCGGAGCCTCGCGTTCTCGCGGAGCTCGGCGAGGGTGATCTCGGCGTGGCCCTTCGTGTAGCCGTTGCCGACGATCATCGTGACGTCCTTGCCGACCCCCTCGGCGCCGAGCGCGGCCTTGCCGAAGTGGGTCGCCATGCTGAAGAAGTAGACCGTCCCCTCCTGCCGGCAGGGGAGGATCGAGCTCATCTCGGTGTTCTGCACGTTCACGCAGTTGAAGACGACGTCGTACTCGGCGCCGCCGTTCGCCGCGAGGACGGCGTCGAGGAGGGCGACGGGCTTCGTCGCGTCGGCGACGACGACCTCGTGGCAGAGATCGAGGTCGCGGAGGGTCGCGGCGTCCGCCTCGAGGTAGACGTTCCCGACGACGCGCCCCGTCGGCCCGACCCGCTTCATCGCCTCCCAGGCGACGAGCATCCCGCTCTTGCCGCCGGCGCCGAGGATGAGGACGCTCTGGCCGGGCCGCACGAGCTTGGCGGCCTGCGCGGGCGCGCCCGCGACGTCGAGCGCCGCGAGGGCGAGCGTCTCGTCCATGTCGGCGGGGAGCTTCGCGTAGATGCCGCTCTCGAAGAGGACGGCCTGCCCGACGATCTCGACGCGGTCGATCTCGGGGTGGATCTTCACGATCCTCTCGATGCGAAGCGGCGTCAGGCTGAGCGAGACGAGGCTCGCGATCCGGTCGCCCGCCGAGAGGTCGCGCCCGGCGAGGGCCGGGCCGACCTTCGCGACGGTGCCGATGAACATCCCGCCGGAGCCGGTGACGGGGTTCTGCATCTTCCCGCGCTCGGCGACGATCGAGAGGATCTTCGCCGCGATCTTCTCGACGTCGCCGCCGGCCTCCTCCTCGATCTGCGTGAAGCTCGCGGAGTCGACGTTGAGCGCGCGGACGTCGACGAGGATCTCGTTGTCGGCGATCGTCGCGAAGTCGTTGTCGAGCCTCAGGGCGGGCTGCGGGAGGACGCCCTTCGGCTCGAGGACGCGGTGGGAGCCGTACTTGCAGGCCATCAGTGCCTCTTTGCGATCGCGTCTCGGGGGCTCGCCCGGGGGCGGCGTGCCGACGCGTTCGCGCCCTGCGGAGGCCGCCTTCGCGGCCCCGGGGCCGACCGGCAACGATATCAGAGCGCTCTCGGTGTAGCCTCGTTCGAGCCATCCATGACGCCCCGCACCGCCGTCCGCCTCACCCGCCCGTTCACGCTCCTCCCGCCGCTCCTCGGCATCATCTCGGGGGCGGTCTGCGCCTTCGGGAGCGTCCACAACCCCGACCCGGAGCACCGCCTGACGTGGGGGATCGTGGGCGCCATCGCCCTCGGCTCCCTCTGCGCCTCGTTCCTGAACGCCGCCTCGAACGTCCTGAACCAGATCACCGACCTTACGGTGGACCGGGTCAACAAGCCGGACCGTCCGCTCGTGACGGGGGAGGCGGGCCTTCGCGAGACGTGGGTCCTGACCTGGGTCCTCTACGCCCTCGCCGTCGTCCCCGTCTGGTTCGTCGTCGTCCCGCCCCGCGAGGGGCTCGCCGCCCGCCTCCTCGCCCCGCTCGGGACGCACCAGACGTTCTTCCTCTTCCTCGGCGGGCTCGTCTTCACCCTCGTCTACTCGCTCCCGTCGTGGGGGAGGACGAAGCGGCTCGGGATGTGGGCGAACCTGACGATCGCGATCCCGCGCGGGTGCCTCCTGAAGGTGGCCGGCTGGACGATGGTCGCCCCGGCGAACGCGCTCGAGCCGTGGGTCATCGGCTTCCTCTTCTTCCTCTTCCTCGTCGGGGCCGCCTCGACGAAGGACTTCTCCGACGTCGCGGGCGACCGTGCCGGCGGTTGCCGGACGCTGCCGATCCTCCACGGGAACCGGAAGGCCGTGGCGATCATGTCGCCCTTCTTCGTCCTCCCGTGGCTCCTCCTCGTCCCGCTCGGCTTCGTGACCGACCCGCTCGCCCCCGAGCACCGTCTCCTGACCGGGAACCCCTGGCTCCTCGCCCTCCTCGGCGTCGTCCTGACGGCCTGGGGGCTCTACACCGTCCACCTCCTGAGGCGGAACCCCGACGAGCTCGGAACGACGGAGAACCACCCGTCGTGGACCCACATGTACCTGATGATGATGGCGGCGCAGGTCGGCTTCGCCCTGGCCTACGTCCTGTGACGATCGGGTAGGATGGCCGCGGTATGAGCGCCCCGATGCCGAAGCGGCCCAGCGTCGACGTCCCGTCCCTCAACGTGAGGTGGGAGGGGCTCGTCGTCGTCGTCGACGAGCAGACGGTCAACACCGTCCTCCACAAGGCGACGCGGCGCGTCCCCGAGATCTCCGACATCCTCGTCGAAGCCGACGGCGGACTCCTCAGCCTGACGATCAAGGTGAAGAAGGGGGTCCGCTTCCCCCTCCGGAGCCGCGTCACGTCGATCCGCTTCCGCGACGGCTGGCTCGGCTTCGCCCTCGAGGAGCTGAAGGTCTTCGGCTTCCTCCCGATCCCGCCGTGGGTCGTGAAGAGGATCGTCGACCGTCAGCCCCCGGGCTTCGCGTTCTTCTACCCCGACGAGCGGGTCGTCGTCCTGAACCTTTCGACGGTCCTCCCGCCCGAGCTCGCCCTCGAGGTCCGCGATGTGAGCTGCGAGGGCGGCGAGATCCGGATCGCCTTCGGCCCGAGCCATCTGCGGCTCGACCGGCTCGTGGAGACGCTCGAGAAGGACCCCTTCGACCTCGACTGAAATGGATCGGGGAGGCTCGCTACGAGCCTCCCCGCGGCGCCTGACGGCGCCTCCCCTCGCGAGGGGCACCGG
>JBDIBE010000248.1:0-5420 GCA_039812785.1 Thermoanaerobaculia bacterium
CCTCGGCACAGCCGACGGCGAGTCCGGCGACGGCGCGCTCGCCTGGGCGGCCGTCGTCCTCTCGGGCGAGGCGGCCGGCGACGTCGTCTTCGCCTCGGGCTCGCGCCTCGACGTCCCGGAGGGCGCCGCGCTCCTCCTCGACGCCGTCCCGGCGGAGGGCGCTCCGCCGGTCTCCCGCATCCCGCGGGAGACGCTCGCCGGGTCGATCGTGACGGGGGTCACCGGGGCGCGTGTCCTCGCGAGGACGGACGCCCGCGCCGTCCTCCGGTTCGGACCGCCCCCCGCGGCGCGCTGGGCCGTCGACGGTCTCCGCAGCGTCGCCGTCTTCCGCGGGAAGCTGACCCTCATCGACGGCGAGGAGGCGACGGACGTCCGGGCGGGAGAAGTGGCCTTCGTCGCCGATCCGTCGGCGACGCTCCGCGTCCTCGCGGGGAACGACGCGGCGGTCGCCGTCGCCTTCGCGTCGGCCGGCGTCGCGATCCGGCTCGAGTAGTCAGGAGGCGGCGGGCTCGAAGCGGAACGGCCGGCCGAGGAGCGCGGAGAGGGCGTCGGCGCTCGAGCGGAAGGCGAGGTCGAGCCGGTCGATCTCCTCGGGGGAGAACCAGCCGACCTCGAGCGTCTCGTCCCCGGCGTACGGCTCGGGGCTCTCCGGCAGGAGCGAGGCGCGGTAGACGGCGACGATGACGGGCCGGCCGGGGTAGGAGTAGACGCCGATGAGACCATCGATCGCGGCGACGGCCCCGCACTCCTCCCGCGTCTCGCGGAGCGCGGCCTCCTCGAGCGTCTCGCCCCTGTCGACGTGCCCGCCCGGGAAGACCCACCTCCCGTAGCCCGGCTCGATCCCGCGCCTCACGAGGAGGACCTTCCCGTCGCGCTTCACGAGGCAGCCCGCGGCGACCTTCGGGTCGAGCCAGTGGACGGCGCCGCAGGCGGGGCAGGCGGGGACGGCCTTGCCCGGAGGCGGGCCGACGCGCCGCTCCTCGAGGCGCCCGCCGCACTGGCTGCAGAAGACCGGCTCGGGGTAGAGCACGGGGCGAGCCTACCGCGAACCGGAGGAGAGCAGCCGCACGCGGCCGTCGCGCCCGAGCCTCACGGCGCCGAGCCGCTCGGCCGCGAGCGCGGCCGACATCGCCACGGCGAGCGTCCCCTGGCCGGGGAAGGCCGTGTCGCCGACGACGTGGAGCCCGGCTTCGCCGAGCGTCGGGTCGAGGGCGCGGCGGCCGCACGCCGCGCGCGAGGCCCGGAGCCCGCCGACCTCGCCGCCCCGGCGCCGCGTGTAGCGGAGGAAGGTGCGCGGCGTCCCGAGATCCTCGTGGACGACGGCCCCGTCGAGGCCCGGCACCTCGCGCGCGAGGAGCGCGCGGAGGCGGAGGCGCGCCGCCTCCTTCCGCTCGCGGTAAGCCTCGCCGCGGAGGCCGGCCCACTCGCCCGCCGGGACGTGCGTCGAGACGGAGAGCGTCTGCCCGCCCGGCGGGGCGACCGGGTCGCCGGGGGGCGAGAAGGAGAGGAAGAGCGACGCGCCGTCTCCGGGCGCCCCGTCGAGGCGCGGGGCGACGAGGCGGTGGAGGCGGCGCGGGTCGGGGCTCACGACGCGCGAGAGCCCGAGGTTCATCGTGAGCGCGCCCCATCCCTCGCCGAGGCGCGCGGCCTCCGCGGCCGCGCGCGCGCAGGCCGTGCTCGCGGGCTCGAGGAGCCGCGCGACGTCGGCGACGGGGAGGTTCGGGAGGACGGCGCGCGCGCGGATCGCCTCGCCGGAGGCGGTCCGGACGGTCCAGCGGTCTCCCGAGCGCGCGAGGCGGGTGGCGAGCGTCCCGTAGCGGACCTCGCCTCCGGCGCGCGCGACGGCGGCCGCGAGCGCCGAGGAGAACGCGCGCATGCCGCCCCTCGCGCGGGAGACGCCGCGGCGGAAGAGGTCGATCCCGAGCGCGCCGTTCCACCACGGGGCGTCCGCGGCCGGCGACTGGACGCTGACGAGGAGAGCGAGGTCGAGGAAGGCGCGGAGCGCGGGCGCCTCGGGGGCGCGCTCGCCGGCGAGGACCTCGGCGACCGTCCGGCCGTACGACGGGACGAGCGGGAGGAAACGGGGCGAGGCGAGGCGGAGGCCGCGAACGAGGTCGCGGGGAGAGAGGGCCGGCAGGACGGGCCAGCGGCGGCTCGCCTCCCAGAGGAGCGCCGCGTCGCGCCGGAGCCTGCCGAAGAAGCGCGACGACCCGGGGAAGAGCCGCTCGGCCTCCGCGTGCCCGCCGGCCTCGTCCCGGCCGAAGAGGAACGAGGCCCCCGGGAGCCTCACGTCGACGCCGGCGACCGGCTCGAGGACGAGGTCGCGGCCGGGGCGGAGGTCGAGCGCCTCCGCGATCGCCGCGAGCGGGTCGCCCGGGTCGAAGCCGATCAGCGTCGTGGCGCCCGCGTCGAAGGCGAAGCCGCCGGCCTCGTAGAAGCCGGCGCAGCCGCCGGGCGTCGCGTGCGCCTCGAGGAGGAGGACGTCCCGGCCGGCCCGCGCGAGGAGGCCGGCGGCGACGAGCCCGCCGACCCCCGCCCCGATCACCACGGCGTCGCGGTCCGTGCGCCCGGTCACAAAGCCCCTACGCGGCGGTGCAGCGCGAAGTTTGCCCGCCTTGACCCGGATTCGGAGGGTGACGAGAATACGCGGCCCGAATGGCGTGCCCGGAGGTTCTGGAATGAGCAGGCACTGGACGCAGGACGAGATCCGCTGGCTGCGTGTCAACGTCGACAGGATGGATCTCCAGAGCGCCTCCCGCGCTCTCGGGATCCCTCTCGTCGACGTCGAGAGGAAGGCGGCCGAGCTCCGGGCCGAGGCGGCGACCGCCGCGCGCCGTCCGCCGGCGACGCTCAAGGAGGCGGCGCGCGAGCTCTCGCAGGCGCACCGCCTCTTCGACAGGGGGATGGAGCACTTCCACCGCCGCGAGATGGAGGCGGCCGCGGCCGCCTTCGGCGAGCTCGTCGAGCTCCACCCCGACGAGCGCGAGCTGATCGACCGGGCGCGGACGTACCTCGCGGTCGCGCGCAACGGGAAGAAGGAGCGCGAGAAGCCGCTCCACGACCTGAACGAGATCTACCACGCGGCCGTCTTCGAGAAGAACCGCGGGAACTGCCAGAAGGCGATCGATCTCGTCGCCTCGGCCAACGGCACCCCCGACGCCGACGGGCGGCTCTGCTACCTCGCCGCCTGCTGCCACGCGCTCCTCGGGAGGCCGGCGGAGGCGCTCGACGCCCTCTCCCGCGCGATCGAGGTCTCGGGCCAGAACCGGATCCAGGCGCGCCTCGAGGCCGACCTCGCCTCGCTGAAGGGCGAGCCCCGCTTCGAGACCCTTCTCGGGAGGAGCTGACCGTGCCCGGCCCCGTGACCGTCGTCCTCCTGGCCGCGGGCCGGGGGGTGAGGATGAAGTCCGCCCGGCCGAAGGTCCTCCACGAGGCGGCCGGGAAGCCCCTCGTCGACCACGTCGTCGCCGCGGCGCGCGCCCTCCTCGCGGGCCGGGCCGGCTCGCGCCTCGTCGTCGTCGCCGGCGCCGGGCGCGAGGAGCTGATCCCGCACCTTGCCAGGAGCGCGCCCGAGGCGGCCGTCGTCGGCCAGGACCCGCCGCGCGGCACCGGGGACGCCGTGCGCGCCGCGCTCGCCGCCCTCGGCGAGGCCGCGCGCGTCGTCGTCCTCGCGGGCGACGTCCCGCTCCTCACGGCGGAGACGCTCGCCCGCCTCGAGGGGGCGCTCGACGCCGGCCCGTCGGCGGGGATCGCCGTCCTGACGGCCGTCCTCCCCGACGCCGGCGCCTACGGCCGCGTCGTCCGCGACGGCAAGGGGCGCTTCGCCCGGATCGTCGAGGCGAAGGACGCGACGCCGGAAGAGCGCACGATCGGCGAGATCAACTCGGGGATCTACGCCTTCGACCGGGCCGTCCTCGAGCGGGAGCTCCCGCGCCTGACGGACGACAACGTCCAGAAGGAGTTCTACCTGACGGACGTCCTCGGGTACGCGGTCGGCGACGGGATCGGCGTCGTCGCGATCCCCGTGGAGGACCCGAACGAGGTCCTCGGCGTCAACTCACGCCTCGAGCTCTCCGAGGTCGACGGCCTCCTCCGGCTCCGCGCCGCGCGCGCGGCGATGGCCGCCGGCGCGACGCTCATCCGCCCCGAGACGATCACGCTCGACGCGGGGGTGACGTTCGGCCCCGACGTCGTCGTCGAGCCGTTCGTCTCGATCACGGGGGCCTCGTCGGTGGGGGCGGGCACGCGCGTCGGCCAGGGATGCGTGATCCACGCCTCGACGATCGGCGCGAACGTGAGCGTGAGGCCCTACTGCGTCGTCGAGCGCGCGGCCGTCGGCGACGGCGCGGTCGTCGGGCCGTTCGCCCGCCTCCGCGAGGGGACCGACCTCGCGGAGGGCGTCCACGTCGGCAACTTCGTCGAGACGAAGAAGGCCCGCCTCGAGAAGGGGGCCAAGGCGAACCACCTCACCTACCTCGGCGACTGCCGGGTCGGCGAGAGGACGAACGTCGGCGCGGGCGTCATCACCTGCAACTACGACGGCTACGGGAAGCACTTCACCGACATCGGCGCCGGCGTCTTCGTCGGCTCCGACGTGCAGCTCGTCGCCCCGGTCACCATCGGCGACGGCGCCCTCGTCGGCGCGGGGTCGACGATCACGAAGGACGTCCCGGCCGACGCCCTCGCGACCTCCCGCGTCCCGCAGAAGACGATCGACGGGGGCGGCGCGAAGTACCGGGAGCGGAAGTCCGCCGCGAAGGCGGCGAAGGAGTAGCTCCGAATGTGCGGCATCGTCGGGTACGTCGGCCCCCGCGAGGCGACGCCGATCCTCGTCGACGGCCTGAAGCGGCTCGAGTACCGCGGCTACGACTCGGCCGGCATCGCCGTCCTCGGCGCGGACGGGCTCGTTCGCGTCACCCGGAGCGAGGGGAAGCTCGGGAACCTGACGGCGCGGATCGAGGCGCAGCCGCCCGCGGGGCGGACCGGCATCGGGCACACGCGCTGGGCGACGCACGGCCGCCCGTCGGAGGAGAACGCCCACCCGCACCGCGACGCCTCGGGGCGGGTCGTCGTCATCCACAACGGGATCATCGAGAACTTCCTCCCGATCAAGAAGGAGCTCCTCGCCCGCGGCGTCCCCTTCACCTCGGAGACCGACTCGGAGGTCATCGCCCAGGCGATCGGGGCCGCCCGCGCCGACGAGCCGGGCAAGCCGTTCGGCGAGGTCGTGAGGAGCGTCCTCTCGCGGATGACCGGGATGTACGCCGTCGTCGTCCTCTCGGCCGACGAGCCGGACGTGCTCTACGTCGCCAAGAGCGGGCCGCCGATCGTCCTCGGCCTCGGCTCGGCCGAGAACCTCGTCGCCTCCGACGCGACGGCCCTCCTCCCCCACACGCGCGACCTCGTCTTCCTCGAGGACG
>JBDIBE010000249.1:0-5414 GCA_039812785.1 Thermoanaerobaculia bacterium
CGGGGGCGGGCGCCGGCGCGTGGACGACCGGCACCGTCACCGACTCGCCGAGCGCGCGGCGCCGCGCGAGGGCGGCCTGCTCGGTCCGGCCCGTCCGTTCCCAGGCCTGCGCGAGGAGCGCCCACGCCTCGCGGTCGAGCTTCTCCTGCGGGTAGTTGCCGAGGTCGTAGACGACCTCCGCGTACCGGCCGTCCTTCAGCTTCTCCTCCGACATCCGCTTCAGCTCGTTCAGGTCGGCGAGCGGCGGCGGCGTCGCGCGCGCGACCTCCGCCTTCACGTCCTGCCAGAGCTCCCGGAACTCGGGCGTGTAGAGCTGCTCGACGATCTCGAGCTCGGGGTCGTCGGCGACGGCGGCGACGAGCGTGGCGCGCGCGTCCTTCGGGTTCCCTGCGTTGAGAGTCGCGTAGGCCGCCTGCATCCTGAGCCGCGCCCGCCGCTTCGCCTCGCCGGCCGCCGTGGCCGCCTGCTCGAACTTCACCGCGGCTTCCCTGAACTTCCCGGATCGCGCGGCGGCGCGGGCGTCCCGCTCGAGCGACTCGGACGCGGGCTGGGCCCCGAGGGACGGGGCGACGGCGAGCGCGAGGAGGGCGAGGAGCAGGCGGGCGCGGGTCACGCGCCGGATTCTAAGGCCGCGCGGCGTCAGCGCTTCCGCAGGCTCAGGACGACGTCCGACTGCTCCTCCTCGCGCACATCGACGACCTTCACCTCGGTCGCGAAGCCCGCGAGCCGGGCTTCCACCCGGCGGGATCCGGCCGCCACCGTCTTCCGCAGCGGCGAGGTCCCCGCGCGCCCGACGACGACGCCGTCGACGAGGATGTCGGCGCCGACGGCGTCGGGGTTGACGGAGACGTTCAGCTGGCCGAGGGGCGGAATGTCGCCCTTCACTTCGACGGTCCCGCCCGCCGGGACCTCGAACGACTGCCGGATCGGGCCGAATCCGCCGACCTCGAACGCCGCCACGTGCTTCCCGGCCGGGAGCGTCACCTTCGTCGCCTTGAGGACGCCGCCGCGGGGCTTGCCGTCGATCGAGTACTGGGCGTAGACGTTCGCCGAGATCACCGCCGTTCCCGTCGCGGGGGCCGTCGGAACGGCCGTCGGAACCGGGGTCGGAGCGGCCGTCGGAACGGGCGTCGGAGCCGCCGTCGCGGCGGGCGACGGCGCGGGGCCGGGCGTGGCGGTCGCCTCGGCTCCGGTCAGACCGGCGGTCAGGTCGGTCTTCTTCGCCCCGGGGCCGAAAAGGAGCCAGGCCAGCCCGCCTCCGACGACGGCGAGGATGGCGAGGGCACCGAGGAAGACCCGGAGCGCGCTCCCCGTCTCGGTCGCCGTCTCGGGCGCGGAGGGCGGCGTCGTGATCGACGTCGCCGCGCGCACGGGACGCAGGGGGAGGTCGGCCGCGGCCGACGGGCCGCCGGGCACGGGGGAGAGGACGCGCTCGTCGAGGCGCTGGCTGCCGAAGCCGCGGCCCGAGGGAGCGGGGACGTCCTCGCCGGAGGGCCGCGGCGGCGCGCCGACGGGGCCGGAGAGCGTCTCGAGCACGCTCCGGAGGGCCTCCGCCATCTCCGCGCACGACGCGAAGCGGGCGGCGCGGTCCTTCTGGAGGGTCCTCTCGACGATCCGGACGAGCTCCGGAGGGAGGCCCGGATCGATCTCCGAGAGCGGCGCCGGCGGCTCGTTCATGATCTTGTAGAGGACGGTCGAGATGTGGTCCCCCGTGAAGGGGCGCGCGTAGCCGAGGAGCTCGTAGGCGAGGACGCCCAGGGAGAAGACGTCGGTCCGCGCGTCGACGGGCTCTCCGCGGATCTGCTCGGGAGCGAGGTAGGAGGCGGTGCCGAGCGTGATCCCGGTCTGCGTCAGCGTCGACTCGGAGACCATGGACTTGGCGATGCCGAAGTCCATGATCTTGACCGTCCCGTCCTCGAGGATCCGTATGTTCGAAGGCTTGACGTCGCGGTGGACGATCCCCGAGGTGTGCGCGTAGTGGAGCCCGTCGCAGATGTCCGCGAGGACGCGAACCTTGAAGGCGAGAGGCAGGTCGTCCTTCCGCTTGATCTTCCGGTCGAGGTCCTCGCCGGTGAGGAACTCCTGGACGATGAAGGGGATGCCCTCGTCGGTCAGGCCGAAGTCGTAGATCGTCGTGATGTTGCGATGGTGGAGGTTCCCGGCGTACTCGGCCTCGCGGAAGAACCGCTTCCGGAGCTCGTCCTCGTCGCTCTGGCAGGTCTTGATCGCGACGGTCCGCTTGATGAACGGGTCCCGGCCCTTGTAGACCGTCCCGAAGCCGCCGACCCCGACCTTCTCGAGGATCTCGTACTTGCCGACTTTCGCGAGCATGCCCGTCCGACGAGCGTACCATGCGGTCGCGTATATTCCTCACCCGTGCGGGCTTCCCTCCTCTCCGCCGGCCTCGCCGCCGCCCTCCTCCTCGCCTCCTGCCGCGACGCGAAGGCGCCGGCCGGGACGGCGGGCGCAGCGCCGAACCCGCGGAGGTCGGAGCGGGAGGCGTATCGCCCCCCGTCCGACGGGGTCCTCACCGCGCCGCAGGTCGAGATGTTCCTGAAGGTCCGAGAGGAGACGGTCCGGGCCCGCAAGGCCGCCCGGCCCGACGCCCCGCTCGAGGGGGAGGAGGGGATCTCACGCGCCACCGAGTCGCGCAGCGGCGAGATCCGCGCGGCGCGCGCCCTCTCCGTCCCCGTCGACGAGTACCTCTGGGTGCGGGAGAGAGTCCTCGAGGCGGAGGCCGCCGCCCTCACGGCGAAGCTGAACGCCGACGTCCTCGGCCTCCTCGGCCGGACGATCGACTCCCTCCGCGAGCGCCGCGCGACGGCTCCCGACGACGCCTCGAGGAAGCTCCTCGACGAGCAGATCGAGGCGTTCGAGGCCGAGACGGCCCGCGTGCGGCGGGAGTCGTCGGAGGAGGAGCCCGCGTCGATCCGCGAGAACCTGAAGGTCCTCGCCCCCTGGCGGAAGAAGATCTCCGCGACGACGGAAGAGCTCGCGCAGCTCCGCCTCTCCGAGGCTCCGACGCCGGCCCCGAAGAAGCCCTGACGGCCCGCCTTTCCCCCTGCTCCGCCCGCGGCTAGACTCGCCGCCGACGCACCACCCGGCTGTCCGCAAGGAGAACGAAACATGCGCCTGATCGACCCGCTCCTCCTCGAGTTCGACCGCGAGGCCTCCTCGACCCGCAAGTGCCTCGAGCGGCTCCCCTCGGACAAGATGACGTGGAAGCCCCACGAGAAGTCGATGAGCCTCGGCGCGCTCGCCGGCCACGTCGCCACCATCCCCGCCTGGATCGGCGGGGCGCTCCTCGCCGACGGCTACGACTTCGCGAAGGGGATGGACCGCCCCCCGCTCGACACGCCCGCGCAGATCGTCGCCGCCTTCGACGCATCCGTGAAGCAGGCGAAGGCCGCGATGGCGCAGCTCGACGACGCGAAGGCGATGGGCGAGTGGACCCTCTCGAACAAGGGGCAGGCCGTCTTCGCGATGCCCCGCATCGCCCTCGTGAGGACGATCCTCCTCAACCACTCCTACCACCACCGCGGCCAGCTCACCGTCTACCTGCGCCTCCTCGACGTCCCGGTGCCGGCCATCTACGGTCCGAGCGCCGACGACAACCCGTTCAAGTGAGGCTGGCGTGTCCGTCGTCCTGGCCGAGCTCTCCGACCGGGTCCTCACCGTCACCGTCCAGCGCCCCGAGAAGCTCAACGCCCTGAACGCCGAGGTCGTCGAGGAGCTCCGCCGCGTCTTCCACGAGGCGAAGACGAACGCGGAGGTCGGCGCCGTGATCGTCACGGGGGCCGGCGAGAAGGCGTTCGTCGCGGGGGCCGACATCTCCGGCTTCCCGGCGCTCACGCCCGTCGCCGCCCGCGATTTCGCCCGGAAGGGGCAGGCCGTCTTCGACCTCCTCGAGACGATGGGGAAGCCCTCCATCGCCGCGGTGAACGGCTTCGCCCTCGGAGGCGGCTGCGAGCTCGCGATGGCCTGCTCGATGCGCGTCGCCGCGAAGAACGCCCGCTTCGGCCAGCCCGAGGTCGCCCTCGGCCTGATACCGGGCTACGCCGGGACGCAGCGCCTCCCGCGCCTCGTCGGCAAGGGGCGCGCCCTCGAGCTGATCCTCACGGGCGACCCGATCCCGGCCGACGAGGCCTTCCGGATCGGCCTCGTCAACCGCGTCGTCGAGCCGGCCGAGCTGATCCCGGCCTGCCGCGCCCTCGCGGCGAAGATCCTGTCGAAGGCTCCCCTCGCCGTCCGCTACGCCCTCGAGGCGGTGAACCACGGCCTCGAGCTGCCGTTCGACGAGGCCGAGCTCCACGAGGCGGCCCTCTTCGGCCTCTGCGTCGCGACGGACGACATGAAGGAAGGGGTCGGCGCGTTCCTCGAGAAGCGCCCGGCGAAGTTCACGGGGCGCTGACCCCGTGAACGGCGAGCTCCGTCCCTTCGGCGCGACGGGGCTCGCCGTGCCGCCCCTCGGCCTCGGCGCGGGCCACGTCGGGGACGGTTCCCTCGACGACGCCGAGGCCGGGCGGCTCCTCCACGGCGCGCTCGACCTCGGCCTCTCCTTCGTCGACACCGCGCCCGGCTACGGCCTCTCCGAGGAGCGGATCGGGCGGCACCTCTCCGGCCGCCGCTCCTCCTTCGTCCTCTCGACGAAGCTCGGCTACGGCGTCCCCGGAGTTGCGGACTGGACCCCGGAGTGCATCGCGCGTGGCGTCGACCGGGCCCTCTCGCGTCTCCGTACGGACGTCCTCGACGTCGCGCACCTCCACTCCTGCCCGCTCGAGACGCTTCGTTCCTCGGGCGTCGTCGAGGCCCTCCTCGCCGCCGTCCGCGCCGGCAAGGTCCGCGTCGCCGCCTACTCCGGCGAGAACGAGGCGCTCGACTGGGCCGTCTCCTCCGGCGCCTTCGGCTCCGTCCAGTGCTCGGTCAACGTCTGCGACCAGCGCTCCCTCGTCGCCATCCGCGGCCTCGGCGTCGTCGCCAAGCGCCCCCTGGCAAACACGCCCTGGAACCCCTCCGCCGCCCACCCCGACGACGCGGCCGCCGCGGCCTACCGCACCCGCTGGGCCGCCCTCCGCCTCGACGACCTCGGCCTCCCTCCCGCCGAGCTCGCCATCCGCTTCTCGGCCCACGCTCCCGCCGTCTCCACCGCCATCGTCGGCTCCCGCCGCCTCTCCCACCTCGCCGAGACGAGCGCCTTCGTCGCCAAAGGCCCCCTCCCCGAAGACCTCCTCGCCGAGATCACCTCCCGCTTCTCCGCCCTCGGCCGCGACTGGCCGGGAATGATCTGAGCCCGGGGGACGAGAGACCCGGAGCGCCGGAGCACCAGAGCACGGGAGCACGGGGGCGCGGGAGCACCACCAGGGAGTTCGACGTCATGCCTCCCGATCCGCTCCCGGGAGGGGCATCCCACGGCG
>JBDIBE010000250.1:0-5309 GCA_039812785.1 Thermoanaerobaculia bacterium
GCCTTCCCGGGGAAGAAGCTCGACGGCCGCGCGTTCGTCGCCGACGCCGTCCTCGCCGGAGCTCCGGCCGCCGTCGGCCCCGCCTCGGCGCCCGACGGGGTCGAGGTGCCGTACGTGGAGGTCGACGACCCGCGCCGCGCCGCGGGCCTCCTCGCCGCCCGCCTCGCGGGCGACCCGAGCGCGAAGCTCGTGATGGCGGGCGTGACGGGGACGAGCGGCAAGACGACGACGACGCTCCTCGTCGACGCGGCTCTCGCCGCCGTCCACGCCAAGCGTGGGCTCTTCGGCACGCTCGTCTACCGGTGGGGCGACGGCCCCGCGGCGACGCTCGACGCCTCGCGGACGACCCCGGAGGCGACGGAGCTCCAGCCGATGCTCGGCGCGCTCGCGGCGGAAGGGGGCACGGCCGCGACCCTCGAGTGCTCCTCGCACGCCCTCTGGCTCCAGAGGCTCGCCGGCTGCGCCTTCGACGTCGCCGTCTTCCTCAACCTGACGCGCGACCACCTCGACGACCACGGCACGATGGAGGCCTACTTCGAGGAGAAGGCGAAGCTCTTCTCGATGCTGAAGCCGGGCGGCCTCGGCGTCGTCAACGCGGACGACCCCTGGGGCCGAAAGCTCCTCGCGCGCCTCCCGAGCGCCACGACGCTCTCCTTCTCGCTCTCCGACCCGGACGCCGACGTCGCCGGGACGGCGCGGCACCACGCCGGGGGGATCGCCCTCCGCGTCGTCCGCCGCGCGACGGGGGAGGCGGTCGAGATCGCTTCGCCCCTCCTCGGCGCCCCGAACGCGGAGAACCTCCTCGCGGCGGCCGCGGCCTCCCTCGCGCTCGGCCTGCCGCCGGCGGAGGTCGGCGCGCGCCTGTCGGCCTTCTCCACGGCGCCGGGGCGCCTCGAGCCGGTGCCGAACGCGCTCGGGCTGCTCGTCCTCGTCGACTACGCGCACAAGCCGGCGGCGCTCGAAGGGGTCCTGAAGACGACCCGCGCCCTCGCGACGTCGCGCGGCGGGCGGCTCCACGTCCTCTTCGGCTGCGGCGGCGACCGCGACCGCGGCAAGCGTCCGCAGATGGGCCGCATCGCCGCCGAGCTCGCCGACGTCGTCGTCGTCACCTCCGACAACCCGCGGTCCGAGGAGCCCGCGGCCATCGCCGCCTAGGTCGCCGCGGGGGCCGTCGCCGCGGGGCGCGAGCCGCTCGTGATCGTCGACCGGCGCGAGGCGATCGGCCGGGCCCTCGTGGCGGCGGGGCCGGGCGACGTCGTCGTCATCGCGGGAAAGGGGCACGAGACCTACCAGGTGACGAAGGGCGTGCAGGAGCCGTTCGACGACCGCGTCGTCGCGCGCGAGGCCCTCGAGGCCCTCGAAGCGAACGGGCGCGAGGCGGGAGGGAAGGAATGAGCCTCCTCCTCGGCCCCGACCTCCCGGAGGTCTCCCGCGCCGCGGTCTTCGGCCTCGCGAAGTCGGGCCTCGCGACGGTCCGCGCCCTCCTCGCTCGCGGCGTCCAGGTCGTCGCGACGGACGCCGCCCCGGCCGAGAAGCTCGGGACGATCCCCGAGGACGGCCGTCTCGAGCTCGTCCTCGGCGGGCACCCCCTCTCGCTCCTTTCGGGCGTCGACCTCTGCGTCGTCTCGCCGGGCGTCCCGATGTCGATCCCCGTCCTCGACGCGGCCCGCGCCTCGGGCATCCCGGTGATCGCCGAGATCGAGCTCGCCGCGCGCCTCCTGCCCGGGATCGTCGTCGGGATCACCGGGACGAACGGGAAGTCGACGACGACGGCCCTCTGCGCGGCGCTCCTGCGCGACGCGGGGCGCGATGCCGTCGCCTGCGGCAACTTCGGGACGCCCTGGATCCATTTCGCCGAGAGCCCGGCGAACGGCGAGCCGCCGCCTCCGACGCGCGTCTGGGTCGTGGAGCTCTCCTCGTTCCAGCTCGAGGGGATCCGCCGCTTCGCGCCGGACGTCGCGGTCCACCTCAACCTGACGCCCGACCACCTCGACCGCTATCGC
This sequence comes from Thermoanaerobaculia bacterium, assembly GCA_039812785.1. Lineage (GTDB taxonomy): Bacteria > Acidobacteriota > Thermoanaerobaculia > UBA5066 > UBA5066 > UBA5066. The sequence continues at coordinate 2,004 of JBDIBE010000250.1, forward strand.
TCCGTCGACGACTACGGCGCCGCCAAGGCGCGGGTCTTCGAGAACCAGGGCGAGGCGCAGGTCGCCGTCCTCAACGCGGACGACCCCCTCGTCGCCCGGATCCGGACGCGGGCCCGCCGCCTCCTCTTCAGCCGCGCGCGGGACCTCTCCCTCGGCGCGTGGCTGAAGGACGGCGTCTTCCTCGCCGACGCGACGGGGAAGGGGCCGCGCGTCTACGCGCGCCGCGAGGACCTGCTCCTCCCCGGGTCGCACAACGCCGAGAACGCCCTCGCCGCGCTCGCCGCGACGATCCCGCTCGGCGTCACGCCCGAGTCGGCCGTCCGCACCTTCCGGACGTTCAAGGGGCTGCCGCACCGGACGGTCCTCGTGAGGACGCGCGCGGGCGTCGCCTTCTACAACGACTCGAAGGGGACGAACGTCGACGCGACGCTCAAGAGCCTCGAGGGGTTCCCCGACGGGAAGGTCTTCCTCATCCTCGGCGGCAAGGACAAGGGGGACGACTTCGGGCGCCTCCTCCCGCTCGCCCGGCGCAAGGCGCGGAAGGTCCTCGCCATCGGCAAGGCCGCCCCGGCCGTGATGAAGGCGCTCGGGGACGGCGTGGCGTGCGAGGAGGCGGGGACGATCGCCCGGGCCGTCGAGATCGGCGCGGCCGAGGGGCGCGCGGGGGACGTCGTCCTCCTTTCGCCCGCCTGCGCCTCGTTCGACCAGTTCCGCAACTACGAGCACCGCGGCGAAGCCTTCGAGGAGCTCGTCCGCGCGCTCCCCGAGGCGGGAGGCTGACGTGGCGCGCAAGCTCGCCGTCGACCGCCTCCTCTTCGCCCCGGTCGTGGGCCTCGTCTCCCTCGGCCTCCTGATGATCTACAGCGCCTCGGCGATGCAGGTCTACCTCCCTGCCGCGGGCGGCCCCTCGCAGCCGCTCTTCTTCGTGACGAAGCAGGCGGTCGCCGTCCTCCTCGGCGCGGTCCTGACGATCGTCGCGATGAAGCTCGACTACCGGCGGCTCGACGACCCGCGCCTCGTCGGCGCGGGGCTCGGGCTCCTCGTCCTCGCGCTCGTCGTCGTCCTCTTCCGCGCGCCGATCAACGGGACGCGCCGCTGGATCGACCTCGGCGTGATGTCGCTCCAGCCCTCCGAGTTCGCCAAGATCGGCCTCGTCGTCGCCCTCGCGGCGCTCCTCTCGCGGCGCGAGGGGGAGCTCGACGACGTGAAGCGGACGCTCCTTCCGGTCGCGGGGCTCCTCGCCGTCCTCGGCGGCCTCGTCCTCCTGCAGCCCGACTTCGGGACGGCCCTCTCCTACTTCGCGATCGCCGCGGCGATGCTCTTCTACGCCGGCCTCCGCCTCCGCTGGTTCGCGGGGGGCGCGCTCCTCGCCGTCCCCGCCCTCGTCGTCTACGCCTGGTCGGCCCCCTACCGCCGCGCGCGGATCCTCGCCTTCCTCAACCCCGAGTCGGACCCGCTCGGCACGGGCTACCAGGCGCTCCAGTCGCTCATCGCCGTCGGCACGGGAGGGGTCACGGGCCTCGGCCTCGGCGACGGGAAGCAGAAGCTCTTCTTCCTCCCCTATCCCTACACCGACTTCATCTACGCCATCGTCGGCGAGGAGCTCGGCCTTCTCGGCTGCGCCGGCGTCCTCGCCCTCTTCGGCCTCCTCTTCGCACGCGGCATGCGGGCCGCCGTGAACGCCCCCGACGCCTTCGGCCGGCTCCTCGGCGTCGGCCTCGCGGTGATGATCGGCGTCCAGGCGCTCGTGAACGTCTCCGTCGTCCTCGCCCTCCTTCCCACCAAGGGGATCCCGCTGCCGTTCCTCTCGTACGGGGGCTCCGCCCTCTGGGCGGACCTCCTCGCGGTCGGGATCCTCCTCAACGTCTCCCAGCACGCGCCGTGAACTTCCTCCGCGTCCGCCGCGTCCACTTCGTGGGCATCGGGGGGGTCGGGATGTCCGGCCTCGCCGAGATCCTCGCGAGCGTCGGCCTCTCGGTGACGGGCTCGGACCTCCGCGAGGGGGAGGAGACGCGCCGCCTCGAGGCCCTCGGGATCCGCGTCCTGACGGGCGGTCACCGCGGCGAGAACGTGGCGGGGGCCGACGTCGTCGTCTACTCCTCCGCGGTCGCCGAGGAGAACCCCGAGCTCGCCGCGGCGCGGGCGGCGGGGGTCCCGGTCATCAAGCGGGCCGAGATGCTCGCCGAGGTGATGCGGGTGAAGACGGGGATCGCCGTCGCGGGCTCGCACGGCAAGACGACGACGACCTCGATGACGGGGGCGATCCTCCAGGCCGCGGGGCTCGACCCGACGATCGTCGTCGGCGGGAGGGTCCGCGCGATGGGGACGAACGCCTGCCTCGGGCAGGGGGAGTACCTCGTCGCGGAGGCGGACGAGTTCGACCGGTCGTTCCTGCGGCTCCGCCCGATCGTCGCCGTCGTCAACAACATCGACCTCGAGCACCTCGACACCTACCGCGACCTCGCCGACCTGAAGGCCTCCTTCACCCAGTTCGCCTCGACGGTGCCGTTCTTCGGCGCGGCGCTCCTCGGCCTCGACGACCCGAACGTCCAGGAGATCCGCCCCGCCCTCTCGGCGCGCGTCCGCGTCGTCACCTTCGGCCTGACGCCCCAGGCCGACGTCACGGCCCGCGACCTCTCCCTCGAGCGGGACGGCTCGCGCTTCACGGCCGTCGCCGGCGGCGAGGTCCTCGGGGAAGCCTCGGTCGCGCTCCCGGGCCTCCACAACGTCAAGAACGCCCTCGCCGCGATCGCGGTCTCGCGCGAGCTCGAGGTCCCCTTCGAGGCGTGCGCGAAGACGCTCGCGACCTTCGCGGGCGTGGCGCGCCGCTTCGAGCGGAAGGGGGAGCGGAACGGCGTCCTCGTCGTCGACGACTACGCGCACCACCCGACCGAGGTCGCCGCGACGCTCGGCGCGGCGCGGCAGGCGCACCCCGAGCGGCGCCTCGTCGTCGTCTTCCAGCCGCACCTCTTCACCCGGACGCGCGACCAGGCGGAGGGCTTCGGCGCGGCGCTCCTCGCCGCGGACGCCGTCTACGTCCTCCCGGTCTACCCGTCGCGCGAGCAGCCGATCCCCGGCGTCACCTCGCGCCTCGTCTCCGACGCCGCCCGCTCGCGCGGCCACCGCGCCGTCGCCGACGTCGACGACCGCGCCGCGCTCGTCCCGCGCCTCGCCGCCGAGCTCCGCCCCGGCGACCTCCTCGTCACGATGGGCGCGGGCGACGTGAACCGCCTCGGCGAGGAGTACCTCGCCCGCGGGGAGGGCGCGTGAGCGGCGCGGGAGCCTTCTACCGCCCCGGCACGATCC
>JBDIBE010000251.1:0-5302 GCA_039812785.1 Thermoanaerobaculia bacterium
TCGGAGGCCTTCTGTCGCTCGTCGCCGCGCCGGACGAGCGTCGCCCGCGCTCGAGCAGGGACCAGGCCCGTCGAATGAAGGGCGCCCCGCCTCAGGCCTCCGCCTCGCGGCCGCCTACTCCCGATTCTTGAGGGCCTCGACGCGCGCCATGATGTGGTGGCGGACCACCTCATCGAGCTTGAACTGGCACTCCCTGCTGTGATGAATCAGGTGGTACGTCGGCGCCATATATGGGCCGAAGACCGCGAGGACCTCATCAAAGATGCTCTCGGGCTGATGATCTGGCGGCCACTTCGCTCGGCAGACGTGTGTCTCCAGGGAGTACTCCCTGCAGTCCACGTCAACCACGGCCCCGTTGATGATGGTGAGCGTTGCGGAACAGCGCCCCCGGTCGCACGGTATCTTCGTATTCACAGTGATCCCCTTTCTCCGTCCCGTCTCACGGGGACGATTGCCTGTGCTTCCATCCGCCTCGGGTCAGCTGTCCGCTACGGTTGCATTGCCCGCGCCCGAGCGTCGGGCGCCGCATTGCGATTCCGCGCGGGATACGTCTCGCCGGGAGCCCTGTAAGACGCGCCCCCCGCAAGGCTGCGGGGACAAACATGGCGGAAGGCGCCCTATGGGCCGCCGGCGTTGTCGGCGGCTTATAGGGCGCGGATGCGAAGTCGTCGCGGGTCTGCGGGAGACGTCGCTGAGCGAGTAGAGCGCCGGCGAGATTCCGAGCCCGGGATTCGTCCGTGTCGCGCGGATTTCGCCCCGGACGAGGCGCAGACAAGTGATTCATGGTGCTCGGGTTGACGTGCGGAGGCAGCGCCAAGTGCCGACACTCCGCGCCCTTCGGTGTCCTCGACCGAAAGCGTCCGGCGCCGTTCGCCAGGGGGCATCCGGGAGGGGGAATCTCGACTCCTGACCGCAGGGAAACCGGGAGCGGGCACGGGGCTCCGTTCCAAGGCTGCGCAGGGAGGCGAAAACTCCTACAGGGGGGAGCGAAGAATTTTCGGAGGGGTCAGATCCGCTCGGGGGAGACCACCGTCCGGGGGCCGCCGGCGTCGCCGGTGTTGAGGGTCCCGGCGGGCTCGAAGAGGAGGACGTGGACCTCCTCGTCGGCGACGGGGCGGTGCTCGACGCCGCGGGGGACGACGACGAGCTGGCCTTCGCGGAGGGTGAGGGTCTTCTCGCGGAGCTCCATGGCGAGGGTGCCCTTGAGGACGAGGAAGAGCTCGTCCTCGTTCTCGTGGCGGTGCCAGACGAAGGGGCCGAGGAGCTTGACGACCTTGACGTGCTGGCCGTTCAGCTCGGCGACGATCTTCGGGTCCCAGTGCGAGGAGAAGCTCGAGAGGCGCTCGGCGAGGTCGACGACGTCCATGGCGGGCTCAGGCCTTGCGGCGCGCCTGCCGCTTGGGCCGGCGGACGAGGATGAGGCGCGAGGGGCGCCCCTTCCCCTCGCAGGCGGCGCAGAGGCGCGCGCGGCCGAAGGCGGTGCGGCGCGTCCACTCGCCGAGGCAGCCGATGCAGCGGTAGGTGTAGCGCGCGTTGCGGGCGCGGACGGCCGCGAGGCGCTCGGTCTCGGGGGCGCTCTTGCGGGTGACGCCGAGCTCGCGGGCGATCTCCCAGAAGCGCGAGGAGTGCCCCTCCTCCACGCCCCAGCGGTCGTGGCAGATGGCGTGGGCCGTCTCGTGGAGGAGCGTCTCGCGCCGGTCGGCCGACGACATGTGCGCCGAGACGCGGATGACGTGCGGCGGGCCGTACGTGATGACGCCCCCCGTGGCGCGCCGCGAGGAGAGCTCGACGCGGGCGGCGGGGAGGCGGTAGGCCGCGGCGAGGGCGTCGTAGAGGGCCTGGAGCGAGGCCTGGTCGGCGACGAGCTCGGCGCGGGTCGGCGGCGGATCGGCGAAGAGGTCGAGCTGGACGAGCGCTTCGATCTTCACGACAGTCCCTCCAGCGCCTCGCGGTGAGGCGTGAGCGGCCGGTGGAGGACGAGGGCGACGGCCAGGGGAACGAGGAGCGCGGCGAGGACCTCGAGGATGGGGACCGGGGCGCCGTGGAAGGTGGGCACGATCAGGATGCGTCCGGCCCAGAGGAGGAAGAGGGCGGCGCCGCCCGTCTTCCAGCCGTCGGTGCCGAGCGCGAGGAGACAGAGGGCGAGGGAGACGGGGTACTCGACGAAGAGCGACTGCCCGACCACGAGCCACGCCGGGACGGCCGGGAAGGGGAAGAGGAACCAGCGCGCCGCGACGGGGACGAGCGCGCCGACGAGGGCGACGAGAGGGGCCCCGAAGCCGACCTGCACCTTCCCGCGGACGCGCGGGTAGAGGAGGCCTCGGACGAGCCATTCGTGGAGGAGCGCGGCCGGGAGCGCGAGGAGGAGGCCGAGGTGCCACGCCGCGGGGCGCGTGAGGAGCGCGACGGTCGCGTAGCGGAGCGCGTAGCCGGCGGGGAGGTAGAGGAACGCCGCGACGAGGAAGGCGAGGACCGCGACCGCCGGAAGGAAAGCCCGCTCCCCCATGCGCGACATGCCCCATGGTACCGAACGTTGACGCGCTCGAACAGGGCGTCGAGACTCGCGGCATGAGCTCGCACACGAACCTCCGCGCCGGCTTCGCCGGCCTCGGCACGATGGGCCTCGGCATGGCCCGGAACCTCGCCTCGAAGGGCTTCCCCCTCTCCCTCACGAACCGGACGATGGAGAAGGCCGTGCGCCTCGCCTCCGACCTCGCCGGCGGCCCGGCCCCCGTCGCCGCTCTCGCCACGCCCGCCGCCGTCGCCGCGGCGAGCGACGTCGTCGTCTCGTGCGTCTCCGACGGGCCCGACGTCGAGGAGGTCCACCTCGGGAGGCACGGGACGATCGAGGGGGCGCGCCCCGGGACGGTCGTCGTCGACTGCTCGACGGTCGACCCCGCCGTCGCGCGCAACGTCGCCTCGCAGCTCGCGGAGAAGGGGGTCCTCTTCCTCGACGCGCCCGTCTCGGGCGGGCAGAAGGGGGCGAACGAGGGGACGCTCTCGTTCTTCGTCGGCGGCGAGGCCGCGGCGCTCGAGAAGGCGCGGCCCGTCCTCGAGGCGATGGGGAAGCGGATCACGCACCTCGGCCCCTCGGGCGCCGGCCAGCTCGGCAAGGCGACGAACCAGGTGATCGTGGCGGGCACTCTCGCCGCCGTCTCGGAGGGGATGGCCTTCGCGAAGGCGGCGGGGCTGCCGATGGAGGCGATCCACGCCGCGCTCACGGGGGGCGCCGCGAACTCGTGGGCGCTCGAGGTGCTCGGGAAGAAGATGCTCGACCGCGATTTCAAGCCGGCGTTCGCGATCAAGCACCAGCAGAAGGACCTCGCCATCGTGATGAGGGCCGCGCGCGCCAACGGCGTGCCGCTGCCGGCCGCCTCGCTCGTCCACCAGCTCCTCTCCGCGCTCGAGGCGAAGGGGCGCGGCGAGGAGGGGACGCAGGCGCTCTACACGCTCTACGAGGAGCTCTCGCGCTGAGGCGCGGGGAGGCTCAGCGCGGCGCCGGGGCCACGCGCTCCGGCGCCGCCGCCGAGGCGACCCGCCGGCCGTCGAACCACCCCTCCCAGGTGCCGTCCGCCTCGTTGCGGACGACGGCGTGGATGCCGCCGAAGGCGGGGGTGTTGCGGTCCGGCGCCGAGAGGGAGAAGACCTTGCCGTACCCGGCCGCCTTGATCGCGTCGACGTCCGAAGGGACGAAGGGGGGCGCGATCTCGATCATCACGCGCGGCCCGGCGCTGTCGTCCTCCCAGAGGAAGCGCGGGCGGGAGTAGGCCTCGGCCGTCGTGTCGCCGCCGTCGAAGAGGGCGACGAGGACGTTCGCGAGGATGGAGGGGATCCGGCTGCTGCCTCCCGTCCCCGCGACGAGGGCGATCCGGCCGTCGCGCAGGAGGATGAGCGGGGCGGAGGGGACGGGCGCGGAGGCTCCCGGTCCCGTGTAGGCCGCCGAGAGGCGGTCGTCGCAGAGGAGCGGCTCGGCGAAGGAGTTGAGCGGGAAGCCGAGGCTCGGCGCGGCCCAGGCGGAGCCGAAGTAGCGGCCGAGGCTCTGCGTGAGGGAGACGGCGTTCCCCTCGGCGTCGACGACCGAGACGTGCGTCGTGCCGCCTTCCTTCGGGAGCTCCGCGGCGCCGGCGACGAGCTCCTCCCGCGGGATCGCCTTGCCGGGATGGATCCGCGCGGCCTGCCCGGCGGCCCAGCGCGGCGTGAGCCACTCGGAGACGAAGGGGCCTTCGGTGACCTCCTCGGTCCCCTGCCGCACGGCCCACTCCGCGCGCGCGAGCCGCACCGCCTCGACGATCGCGTACCCGCGGGCGAGGCCGGGCTTCGCGAGCGACTCCGGCGGAAGGGCGTCGAGGATCTGGAGGGTCATCGCGAGGACGCTCCCTCCCGCCGGCGAGGGGACGGAGAGGGCGGTGCGGCCGCGGAACTCTCCCCTCGCCGGGGCGACGTCGCGGACGCTCGCCGGGACGCGGAGGAGGTCGGGCTTCGCGATGAACCCTCCCGCCGCACGCACCTCCGAGGCGAGCGTCGCCGCGGTCGCCCCGGAGTAGAAGTCCCTCGCGCCCGCCTTCGCGAGGCGGCGCAGGGTCGCGGCGAGCCCGGGGATGCGGACGCACGTCCCGGGGAGCGCGGGCTCCGGATAGCCCGACTCGCCCTTCGGCTCGGTCAGGTAGACCGGCAGGAGGACCTCGGAGTCGAAGAGCCGGTGCCTGTAGTCCTGGAGGAAGTAGTACTCGAAGTCGTGGAGCGCGTAGCCCGACTCGGCCGCCTCGATCGCCGGCCGGAGGACCTCCGCGAGCGGGAGGCGGCCGTACCTGCGGAGGGCGTGGTCGAGCGTCGCGAGGCTCGTCGGGACGGTCGCGGCCATCGGGCCCGAGAGCTCCGTCCCGCGGCGCGCCTGCCGGACGCGCTCCCGGTCGATGCGCATCGGGACGCGCGAGGGGCAGAGGATGGCGCGGTCGACGCCCGAGGCCAGGTGCACGACCATCCAGGTCTGGCCCCCGAGGCCCGAGCCGCCCGGGTCGGAGGCTCCGAGCGCGAAGGCCGCCGCCACGGCGGCGTCGACGGCGTTGCCCCCCGCCTCGAGGATCCGCACGGCCGCGGCCGTCGCCTCGGGCGTCGCCGTCACGACCATCCCGAGCGGGGAGACGACGGGGCGGGGAGCGCGGATCGACTCGGCGACGGTCGGGCCGGAAGGCGGCTCCGCGCGAACGAGCGTCCCGGCGACGACGGCGACGGCGAGAAGGGCCGAAGCGGCCCGGCGCGCACGTCTCATCAGCGGCTCCCTCCGCCGCCCGGAGCGGCCGGC
>JBDIBE010000252.1:0-5285 GCA_039812785.1 Thermoanaerobaculia bacterium
GCAGGCGCGCGCCGGGGCGGCCGGGGCGCCGGGCGCCGAGGACGCCGCGCGACGGATCCTCGGCGGGCGGGCGCGCTCGCTCCGCGTGAGCCACGCGAGCCTCGAGCGCCTCCTCGAGCTGACGGGGGAGATGAACGTCCTCCTCGCGGGGCTCTCCGAGCGCGTCCGCCGCCTCGCCGCGCGAGAGGGCCCCGAGGAGGAGTCGGCCGCGGCGACCGAGGGGCTCGAGCACGTCCACCGGACGTTCGGCCTCCTCGAGCGCGAGGTCTTCGCGACCCGCCTCGTCCCCGTCGACACCGTCTTCTCCCGCTTCCGGCGCCTCGTGCGCGACCTCTCCCTCGAGCTCGGCAAGGAGGTCGACTTCGCCGCCGTCGGCGCCGAGACGACGTTCGACAAGTCGATCGTGGACGAGCTCGGCGAGCCGCTCCTCCACCTCGTGCGCAACGCGCTCGACCACGGCATCGAGAAGCCGGCGGAGCGCGAGGCGCGCGGCAAGCCGCGCCGGGCGACGCTCACCCTCGCGGCGCGCCAGGCCTCGAGCCTCGCGGAGGTCGCCGTCCTCGACGACGGCGCCGGCATCGACCTCGCGAAGGTCCGCCGGAAGGCCGCCGAGATGGGGATCCGGACCGAGGAGCTCGACGACGACGCGGCCCGCGACCTCGTCTTCCTCCCCGCCTTCTCGACGCGCGGCGGCGTCAGCGCGATCTCCGGCCGCGGCGTCGGCCTCGACGTCGTCAAGGCCTCCGTCGAGAGGCTCGGCGGGTCGGTGAGGGTCCGCTCCGTCCCCGGCCGCGGGACCGAGTTCCGCCTCTCGTTCCCGCTCACGCTCGCCGTCGCCGACGCGCTCCTCGTCGAGGTCGACGGCGAGACCTTCGCCCTGCCGGTCAGCTTCCTCGAGGAGACGGTGCGGCTCGAGGACGGCGACCTCCATCGGATCGCCGAGCACGGCGTCCTCCGGTACCGGGACCGCTTCGTCGCCGGGGTCGACGCCGGGGCGTTCCTCGCGACCGCGGCCGCGTCGACGGGCCGGCGCGCCTACGCGTCGATCCTCGCCGGGGGCGGGCGGAGGAAGGCGCTCCTCGTCGACCGTCCGATCGAGACGCGGAGGATCGTCGTCAAGCCGCTCGACGAGTCGCTCGGCCGGCCGCTCGGCATCGCGGGGGCGACGCTCCTCGGAGACGGCCGGATCGTCATGATCCTCGACGCGGTGGGGCTCCTCGACGCGCACGTCGAGAAGCTCCAGGCCGCGGCGGGAAGGGAGCTCTGAGCATGGACGCGGAACCGGAAGTCCCCGGCGCGGGCGAGGGCGAGGTCGTCGACCTCGTCGCCTTCGCCGACCAGCTGGCGGCCGGCTCGCGCGGGAGGGCGGCCGCCGAGGCGGTGGAGGAGCGGACGTTCGTCTGCTTCCTCCTCGACCGCGAGGAGTTCGGCCTCCCCGTGGCGAGCGTCCGGGAGGTGCTGCGCGTCGGCGAGCTGACGCGCGTGCCCCAGGCTCCGCCGCACATCCGCGGCGTCACGAACGTCCGCGGGAGCATCCTGCCCGTCGTCGAGATCCGGACGCGGATCGGTCTCGCCCCGCTCGACCCGGGGCCCGCCGCGCGGATCGTCGTCCTGGAGGTCGCCGAGCGGGCGCTCGGGCTCCTCGTCGACCGCGTCACCCACGTCGTCAAGGTGAAGGCCACGGAGATCGAGCCGCCGCCCGCCGAGATCGTCAGCGCGCGGACGGACTACGTCGTCGGCGTCGCCAAGCGCCCCTCGGGGCTGCTCATCCTGCTCGACCCGGCGAAGACCCTCGTCGTGAGGTCATAGGAGGTCGCACATGGAACGGAGGATGCGGGGATGATCCGGTTCAGGAGCCTTCGGGCGCGCCTCGTCGTCTGGTTCCTCCTCGCGCTGATCCCGCTCGCCGGCTTCGGGGTCTTCAGCCACTTCCGCGGGCGCTCGTCGATGCGCGACCTCGTCGGCGCCGACTTCCGCAACCGCGCGCTGTCGACGGCCGACAAGATCTCGAGGACCCTCTTCGAGCGGTACGTCGACATCGTCGACATCGCCGACCACCCGGTGATCTCCTCGCCGCGGAGCACCCCGGAGGAGAAGGGAGCCGTCCTCGGGAACTTCGTCGCGAACCGGACGCCCGTCTACCTCTCGATCGTCTACGCGGACCTCTCGGGCCGCGTCGTCGCCGCCTCCGACAGGGCGCTCGTCGGGACGGACGCCTCGAAGGCGGAGTGGTTCCTCGAGGGGCAGGGGGGCGACCCCTGGTATTCCCCGTCCGTCGGCCGCGACGAGCGGTCGGGGACGCCCGTCGTCGACTTCGCCTGGCGGGTCGAGGAGGGGGGCTCGGGGCGGAAGATCGGCGTCGTCAGCGCCCGGGTCGACTACGGGACCCTCTTCACCGAGAACCTCGTCAAGAAGGAGACGTTCGGCAAGACGGGCGAGGTCCTCGTCGTCGACCGCAAGACCGGGCTCTTCCTCTGCTCGAAGGACGAGGGGGCGATCCTGAAGGCCGACGCCTCCGCCTGGCCCGCCCTGAAGGCCGCCCGGAAGGAGCCCCAGGGGTTCATGACGCAGACGGACCCGGCGACGGGGAAGGGGCAGGCGATCGCCTGGGCCACGGAGCAGGGCTTCTCGATCTACTCGGGCCAGCACGTCCTCGTCTTCGTGAGGCAGGAGACGGACGAGGCGTTCCGGTCGATCGACGAGCTCTTCCTGACGTTCGTCCTCGCGGCGCTCGTCGCGACGGCGGCGGTCGTCCTCCTCGCGTTCCGCGTGTCGTCGGTCGTCTCCAACCCCCTGCTCCGGCTCGCCGGCATCGCGGAGGGAGTCGCGCGCGGCGAGCTCGCGGACGTGCCGGAGCAGCCCGGCAGGGACGAGATCTCCCGCCTCTACCGCGCGATGCGCGGGATGGTCGTCTACCTCCGCGAGATGGTCGAGGCGGCGCAGCGCCTCGCCGACGGCGACCTCCGCGCGACCCCCTCGCTCCGGGGCGACAACGACGCCTTCGGCCGCGCGTTCGTCCGGATGGTGACGACGCTCCGCGACCTCCTCTCGCGCCTGCGCGACGCCTCGCAGCAGGTCGCGATCTCGGCCGAGCAGATCTCCGCCTCGGCGAGCTCGATCCAGCGCGGCGCCGAGTCGCAGGCGGCCTCCTCGGACGAGACCTCCTCGACGCTCGTCGAGATGGCCGCGCAGATCAGCGCCGTCGCCCAGAACACCCAGGCGCTCGCCGCGAACGTCGAGGAGACGGCCGCCTCGATGCAGGAGATGGGGATGCTCGTCCAGACGACGGCGCGCAACTCCGAGGTCCTCCTCGGGGCCGTCGACGAGACGACGCGGACGCTCGAGGAGATCCACGGCGCGATCCAGACCGTCGACGACCGCGTCCGCGCCGTCGACGAGGTCTCCCGCGGCGCCGTCTCCGAGGCGAACGACGGCGGCGGGCTCCTGCAGGGGACGATCCGCTCCATCGGCGAGAAGTCGCAGGGCGTCGGCAAGATCGTGAAGGTCATCGAGGCGATCGCCGACCAGACGAACCTCCTCGCCCTGAACGCGGCCATCGAGGCCGCGCGCGCGGGCGACGCCGGCCGCGGCTTCGCGGTCGTCGCCGACGAGGTCAAGAAGCTCGCCGAGCGCTCGGCGAAGGCGACCGAGGAGATCGCCGGCGTCATCGAGGCGATGCAGAAGGACGTCCAGAGCGCCGTCGACATGACCGCGGGCGTCCTCGGCGCGATCCTCGGCTCGGTCCAGAAGGCCTCGGGGATGGTCGCCGAGGTCCACCGCCTCACGCAGGACCAGTCGAGCGGCGCGGTGAAGGTCCTCTCCGTCGCCGAGCGGATCAGCGACGTTTCGCACCAGGTCTCGACGGCCGCGCAGGAGCAGGCGGCGAGCAGCCAGCAGGTGCTCAAGGCGGTCACCGCGATGAACAGCATGACGCAGCAGGTGGCCGACGCCACCGTCGAGCAGAAGAAGGGGGGCGACATGGTCGTCCGCGCCATGGAGACGATCGCCTCCGTGGCCCGTGCGAACCTCTCGGCCGTCGAGGAGCTGACCCGCGCCTCGGCGGACCTCGCCCGCGAGGCCGAGAGCCTCCGCCAGCAGCTCGAGTCGTTCCGGGTCTGAAGGGAAGAGGCGCGCGGATGGGCGGAAGGCCGAAGGACACGGGGGCGGCGCAGCGGCTCGCGACGGCGCGCGAGTGGTGCCGGGACACGGACCCGCTCGTGAGGAGCCGGGGACTCGAGCTCGCCGCGCGGCTCGGCCGCGCCGGGCGCGAGCTCCTCTGGGCGGGGCTCGAGGACCGCGACGCGGCGACGCGGCAGGCGGCGATCCGGCTCGCGGCACAGAAGCTCCCCGCCGAGACGCTCCTCGAGGGCGTCGCGCACGAGGCGAACTCCGTCCTCCGGACGGCGTGCATCGACGCGCTGAAGCGGAAGGGGCCGTCCGCCGTGCCGGCGCTGAGGCGCGCGACGCAGTCGGAGGACCCCGACGTCGTCCTCTTCACGCTCCAGATCCTCGGGGCGATGCCGGAGGAGGAGGCCGCGCCCGTCCTCCTCGGCTTCCTCTCCCACGAGGACCTCAACATCGCGCAGGCCGCCGTCGAGAGCCTCGGCGACCTGAAGTGCCGGCGGGCCGTCGGGCCGCTCCTCGAGCTCCTCGAGGGGGACCTCTGGCTCCGCTTCGCCGCGATCCTCTCGCTCGGGCGGATCGGCGACGCGCGGGCGACGCTCGAGCTCCTCAAGCTGACGGGCGACGAGACGCTCGGGACGACGGCCCTGGAGGCGATCGGCCGCATCGGCGACCCGTCGGCGATCGAGCCGCTCTGCCGCGAGGTCGTCCGCGAGGACCGCTTCCCCCAGCGCGACGCCTTCCTCTCCGCCATCGGCGAGTGCCTCGCGAAGGCGGGCGGCGAGCCGCCGCGGCTGCGCGACCCGGGCGTCGCCGCCGAGCTCGGGCGCGACCCGTTCCGGAGCTACCTCCGCGAGTGCCTCGCCGCCGAGGCGCCCGAGCTGAAGTCGGCCGCGAACCGGCTCGTCCGCGCCTACGGCGACCCGTCTCTCTACCCGGGCCTCGTCGAGCACCTCGACGACGCCGCGCTCGCCCCCGACACGGTCGCCTTCCTCGCCGCGCTGCCGGAGGCGAGGGGGGCGGCGGCGATCCTCGGGGCCGCCGCCGCGCACGCCCGCCCTCTCGTCGACTCCGCGGCGCTCTGGGCGCTCGGCCTCCGGACCGAGGAGTGGGGGAACGCCCTCGTCCTCGGAAAGCTCGCCGACGCCGACGCGAACGTCCTC
>JBDIBE010000253.1:0-5268 GCA_039812785.1 Thermoanaerobaculia bacterium
GAGCCGGCGCTCGTCCCGGTCGGCGCCGCGATCGCGAACGCCGTCTTCGACGCGACGGGCGCCCGCCTCCTCGAGATGCCGATGACCCCGGCGCGGGTCAGGGGGGCGATCGCCGCCGCGCAGGCGTGACCGGGGCCCGTTCACGGGGTCAGGCGTGCAATCGTGTATTGTTGAAAACAATACACGATTGCACGCCTGACCCCGCGCTCCTTCAGAGCGCCCCGGCGGCCCGCGCGGCCTCGTCGAGGGCGGCGCGGACGAGCGGGGCGACGGGGCTCAGGCGGAGGAGCGACGGCATGCGCCGCGTCCACTCGCTCGCGCCCTCGAACGCCAGCCGCCCGGTCCGGACGGCCTCCTCGACCGTCACGCGTCCGAGCCACACCTGGTAGAGCGACGGGACGTCGGAGGCGACCGTCACGTCGACCTCGAAGCCCGGGTCGACGAGGCAGACCGAAGGGACGCCGGACTCGACGACGATCCAGAAGAGCCGCCGGTCGTCCCGGAAGCGGACGTGGAGCACGTGCCTCCGCCCGGGAAGGCCCGAGGTGTCGAGGCGCTTGTGCATCCACCAGACGAGGAGCTCGGCGTCGAGCTCGACGCTCTCCGGGTCGCCGAAAGTCCATCGCGCCCCCCACGCGCCGAGCCCGAAGACGATCGGCTCGAGCTCGCGGCCGGCCGGCGTGAGGAGGTACTCGCCCCGGGCCCTCTCGACGATCCCGGCCCGCTCCAGCTGCCTGAGGCGCGTCGTCAGGAGGCTGCGCGAGAGGCCGGGGAGGCCGCGCGCGAGCTCGTTGAACCGGGTCGCGCCGACGAGCATGTCGCGCACGATGAGGAGCGCCCAGCGTTCGCCCAGGACGTCGAGCGCCCGCGCGATCGGGCAGTACTGTCCGTAGCCGGCCTTCCTCTCGGGCATGACGTCACCTCGGCGGAGGGCTCCGTAGTCCAGATTCTGGACCGTGTCGGTCCTCTTTTTGAACTGTTTTCCGCCGGAATCCCCTCCCATCTTCCTGCCCATGACGACGACCGCCACTTCACCCGCGACGGGCGCGCGACAGGACTGGGCCCTCCTCGCCCGCGACATCGGCAATACCCTCGTCCCCGGCGTCGCCGCGCGCGACCGCGAAGGCGAGATCTCCCGCGAGGCCTTCGAGATGCTGCGGGAGACAGGGATCACGGCCGCCCTGGTGCCGCGCGAGCTCGGCGGGGGCGGCGCCTCGCACGGGGAAGCGGGCGAGGTCCTGCGCGAGCTCGGGCGGTGCGACCCGGCGACGGCCGTCGCGCTCTCGATGCACATGCACCTCGTCGCCACCCAGGTCTGGCGGCACCGTCACGGGATGGACGCGGCGGGGGTCCTGCGGAAGGTCGCGGGCGACCGCGTCGTCCTGATCAGCACCGGGGCGTCCGACTGGGTCGCCTCGAGCGGCCGCGCGACGCGCGTCGAGGGCGGGTACCGCGTGAGCGCGCGCAAGGCGCCGGCGAGCGGGTGCGAAGTCGGCCACGTCCTCGTGACGAGCTTCCGCTGGGAGGACGCCCCGGACGGCCCGAAGGTGCTCCACGCCGCCGTGCCGATGACCGCCCCCGGCGTGAACATCGAGAAGACGTGGGACACGCTCGGCCTCCGCGCCTCGGGTTCGCACACCGTCGTCCTCGAGGACGTCTTCGTCCCCGACGCGGCGGTCTCGCTCTCCCGCCCCGCCGACGAGTGGCACCCGGTCTGGAACGCCGTCCTCGGCGCGGCGATGCCGCTCATCCTGTCGGCCTACCTCGGGATCGGCGACGCCGCCGTCGAGCGGGCGCGCCGGGCCGCCGCGGAGCGGCCGGCGCCCCACGTCTTCCCCCTCCTCGGGGAGATGCTCAACGCGCACGTGACCGCCGCGGACGCCGTCGCGGCGATGTACCGCGACGCGGACGACCTCAGCTTCGCGGCCACGGACGAGCACGCGAGCCGCACCCTGAGCCGGAAGACGGTCGCGACCGAGGCGCTCGTCCAGGCGGTCCGCCTCGCGATCGAGGTCACGGGCGGAGCCGGCTACACGCGCGGCCTCGAGCTCGAGCGCCTCTACCGCGACGTCCACGGCGCGCTCTTCCACCCCCTCCCGCGGGCCCGCCAGACCGTCTTCACCGGGAGGGTCGCCCTCGGCCTGAGCCCCGTCGGCTGAAGGCCGCCGCCGGCGGCCTCCCGCATCGCATCGAAAGGAGAGGAAGACCATGCGCATCGCCAGGAAGGACGTCCCCGTGAAGATCGACGTGCCGGGCGCCGTGGCCCGCCAGCAGGAGGGCTTCGGCGAGGCCACCGGCGGCGGCGCGATGGCCGGCGAGTACTTCTCGCTCGGCGCCGGGACCGACATCGCGCCGCTCCTGAAGGGGCTTCCCGGCGACCGCTGCCACGCCCCTCACTGGGGCTACCTCCTCGAGGGCGAGCTCACGGTGACCTACACGGACGGCGCGCGCGAGGAGGTCCGCGGAGGCGACCTCTTCTACTGGCCGCCCGGGCACTCGGTGAAGGTCGGCGCGGACGCGGAGGTGATCCTCTTCAGCCCCGCGCACGAGCACGCCGAGGTGATGGAGCACATGCTCCGGAGGATCCACGGCGCCGGCTGAGGCGAGAGCCGGGCGTGGTACGTTCCCCGCCGGGAGGCGGCAGATGACGGGCACCGAGAGGTTCGACAGGGAAGCGGCCACGTGGGACGCCGAGGAGCGGCGCGTCCTCCAGGCGAAGGGGATCAGCGAGGCGATCGTGTCGCGCTGCGGCCTCCCTGCCGGCCTCGACGTCCTCGACTTCGGCTGCGGCACGGGCCTCGTCGCCCTCGCTCTCGCGCCCCTCGTGAGGAGCGTGACGGGCGCCGACACCTCCCGCGGGATGCTCGACGTCTTCGAGCGGAAGGCGCGCGAGCGGGGCGTCGAAGGGGTGCGCTCCGTCCTGCTCCCGGCCGGCGCCCCGCCGGCCCTCCCGGAGCGCTTCGACCTCGTCGTCAGCAGCATGGCGCTCCACCACGTGCCGGAGCTCCTGCCGCTCTTCGCGTGGTTCGCGGCGCACCTCCGCCCGGGAGGCCGCGTCGCGCTCGCCGACCTCGACCGCGAGGACGGGACCTTCCACGACGACGGCGCGGGCGTCGTCCACCTCGGCTTCGACCGCGGGCCCTTCGCGGCTCTCCTCGAGGCGGCCGGGTTCGTCGACGTCGCCCTCGAGACGGCGACGGTGACCCGCAAGGGCGAGCGCTCCTACCCGATCTTCCTCGCCACGGGCCGCACGCCCGGCTGAGGCCGCGAGCCGGCGGGAAGGCCCCGCCGAGACGGACGCCGTACGGACGGTGCGCGCGTAGAATCGATCCGAGGCTCGCATGAGCATGCGCTTCGGGTGCGTCTCTCGATTCCTCCTGTCCTCCCTGCCCGTCCTTCTCGCCCTCGCCCCTCCCGCGGGGGCCCAGGCGCCCCCGGGGCCCGACGCGATGGCCGAGATCGCGAAGGACCTCGCGAACCCCGTCGCCAACCTGATCAGCGTCCCCTTCCAGAACAACTGGGACTACCACCTCGGGACGACGGACGCGACGCTCTACACGCTGAACGTCCAGCCGGTCATCCCGATCGGCCTGGGCGACCGGTTCCTCCTCGTCACCCGGACGATCGTTCCCTACGTCTCGTACGACGCCCTCGTCCCCGGCACCCCGGGCGCGGGCGGGCTCGGCGACACGCAGGCGAGCATCTTCCTCTCCACGAAGGAAGCGATGAAGGGGGGCTGGTTCGTCGGCCTGGGGCCGGTCCTGCTCCTTCCGACCGCGACGAGCCGCTCCACGGGCGGCGGGAAATGGGGAGCCGGCCCGACGGGGATCGTCCTGCGGCAGCACCGCGGCTGGACGTACGGCCTCCTCGCGAGCCACACCTGGTCGTTCGCCGGGCCCGAGAGCCGCGCGAGCGTGAGCTCGTCGTTCCTCGAGCCCTTCCTGACGTACACGACGAAGACCTACACCACGGTCGGCGTCTTCACCGAGTCGGCCTACGACTGGACCGGAAGCGGCTGGACCGTGCCCGTGGAGGCGATGGCCAGCCAGGTGCTGATGCTCGGCAAGCAGGTCTTCAGCGTCACGGTGGGCGGCCGTTACTGGGCGGAATCGCCTGCCGGCGGGCCGGACTGGGGCGTGCGCCTCGCCCTGACGCTGATCTTCGAGGAGAGCCCGGCGAGCGCCGCGCCCTGAGCCCGAACGGTCGACCTCCTCGCGACCCGAGGCGCCCCGTTCGTCGCGGCCCTGCTCGCGGCCGTCGCCCTCGTTCGCGCGCGGTCCGGCTCGCACGGGGGCCCCGGCGGGGGCGAGACGTCGGTGCCGATCCCGCGCACGGGCCGGCCGTTCCCCTGTCAGGTCGAGGCGCGGCTGGAGCAGAGCAGCGAGCGGAACCCCGACTTCGAGACGACCCGGTTCCAGGTCGTCCTCCGGGACGCGAAGGGGAAGGAGGTCGAGACCCCGGAGGTCGTCCTCGAGCTCGACGGGACTCCTCTCGACGACGCGGTCGTAGGCGGCAACGACTACGACCGGCACCCCCGGTACCGCCTTCGCGGGGACGACGGCTTCCGGTGCGCGCCCGACACGACCTACGAGCTCGCCGCGCGGCGCGGGGGCGAGGCCCCGCTGCCGATCGCGAGGATCCGGACGCCGAAGTCGATCGGCTTCGAGAACCTTCGTGTCCCCGCGGCCCACCCGGGCGGCGAGGAGCTCGAGATCGGCTGGACCGGCCTCGCGCAGCCGGCGGAGCTCCTCGTCTACCGGACCCTCGCGTTCACGGACGAGAACGGCAGCCACGGCTTCATCGAGGGCGGGCCCGACGGCGACGACGCCTTTCGCCGCCGGATCGGCTCGCGGGGGCTCCCGCTGCCCGACGGCCGCACGACGATCCCGGCGTCCTACTTCGAGCCCGTCGACGGCAAAGCCGTCGCCTCCATCCGGCTGGAGCTCACTCTCGCGGGCGAGGTGCGGTTCCTCTGCCCCGTCCTTCCGCCGAGCACGCTCGAAGCGGTGCGCCGGCTCGCCCTCCCGGTCGACATCGCCGACTTACGGGGCCGGTGAGGCCGCGATCCTGCGCGCCGCAGGCGCCCGGGCTCGCCCCCGAAGGACGAGGCGCGGGACGGAGCCCGTCCCTCGTCGCCCGTCGAAAGCGAAACGCCGGCCACGAGGGCCGGCGCTTGTCGTTAACCGCTTTCCCTCAATGGGTTAGCGGGGAAGGTCAAGTGGCTCCGCAGGTAAGACTCGAACTTACAACCCTTCGGTTAACAGCCGA
>JBDIBE010000254.1:0-5264 GCA_039812785.1 Thermoanaerobaculia bacterium
CGGGCGCCGGCGCCGGCTTCGGCTCGGGAGCCGGGGCCGGCGTCGCGGCGACGCGGAAGGCCGGGAGGGTCTTCGGGTCGGTCCACGACCCGAGCGACTCGTTCCAGACCATCACCTGGCGGCCGGCGTACTGCGTGCAGAACTGCCGGACCTGTCCCATGTCGTGCTCGCCGTCGAGCTGGCGCCCGTCCACGGCGACGAAGAAGATCTCTTCAGCCATTTCCGCTCCTTTCAGCGGGCGAAGACCTCGGCGACCGGGGTGATCCGGACCTTCTCCGGGGTGAGGCCGAGCGTCCGCGCTCCGATGACCTTGTCTTCCGCGAGGACCTCCGGGGGTTTCGGCGCATCGTACGCGATCGTCGAGGGCTCGGGCGAGAGGAGCGCCTTCTTCAGCCCCTCGGCGTCCTTCGTGACGACGACGACGGAGAGGTTCGTGGCCGAGAGGTGCTTCCGGATCGCGGCGTTCACGTCGGCCAGGGTCAGCTTGCCGAGGCGCTCCCGCATCGTCGGGACGAAGTCGCCCGTGCCGTACCACCTCGCGTCGAGCGCGGTGCCGAGGTCTGCCCCCTGCGTCGAGGTGAGGAGGTAGACGTTCTTCATCAGGTAGTCGCGGGTCGCCTCGAAGTCGGCCTCGGACATCCCGTCGCGGACGAGCTTGTCGAGCTCGTGGAGCGCGATCTTGAGGGCCATCGGGCCGTTCGACGGGACGACGGGGCGGATCCAGACCTCGAAGAGCTGCGCCCGCCGCGGGACGTTCGCCTCGGGGAAAAATCGGTACATGCCGCCCGGGAAGGCCTCGATGTAGGCGTAGTCGCCGTAGTTCATCCCGCGCAGCTCGCGGATCCGCTGGTAGAGGTGCGACATCGACGAGCGGTGCTCGCCGAGCCAGGCGCGGGCGACGGAGAGGGCGGCGAAGTCGGCGTGGGAGCGGGTGACGTCGATCGGCAGGCCGAAGGAGATCGCCGTGGCGCGGGTCTCCTTCTGGACGATCTCCACCTCCAGACCCTGCGGCACCCGGCCCGCAACCCCGGCCGGGGCCGGTAGGGCGGGCCCGGCGGGGAGCCGGCCGAGCCGAGAGAGGAGGCGGGACTTGAAGTCGGCCGGGACGTCGCCCGCGAGGCCGACGGTGAGCGCCGCCCGCGTGTAGGCCGACTTCCAGAAGGCCTTCACGTCGTCGAGGGTGATCGCGTCGATCCCGGCGAGGGTGCCGAGGGCCGGGTGGGCGTACGGCGTCCCCGCGAAGACGACGGCCTGGAGGCGCTCCTTGCCGAGCTCCTCCTCGTTGTTGGCGATCAGGTCCTCGGCGAGGGCGTTCTTCTGCGCGTCCTTCAGGCGCCGGAAGTCCTCCTCGCGGAAGCCCGGCTCGAGGAGCTGCGGGAGGACCGTCTCGAGGAAGGCCGCGCCGTTGTCGCGGTGGACGCTCCCGGTGAAGACCGTGATCTCCTTGTCGGCGCGGCCCGAGAAGCTCGCGGCCATCGGGAAGAGAGTCTTGCGGATTTCGTCGATCCCGGTCTCCCTCGAGCCGGCCTCGGCCACCATCGCCGCCGTGAGCGTGGCGAGCCCTTCCTTGCCCTTCGGGTCGTGCGCGGAGCCGGCGGCGAAGAGGAGCTTGAAGGTGACCTGCGGGAGCGGCGAGGGGCGCTCGACGACGGCGAGGCCCGCGGGAACGCCCGTGGCCGGGGCGAACGTCGCGAGCGCCGGGAGCTGCGCGAGGGCGGCCGGCTCCGGCTCATGCGAGAGGGTCGCCTGGACGAGGCCGGCGTCGACGGCGTACTTCTGCGCCGCCGCGCGGAGGTCCCCGGGCGTGAGCGCGTCGTAGACGCGGTAGAGCTCGTTGAGAGTGCCGTACTCGCGGCGGAAACGGACGAAGCGGGCGAGCGTCCCGGCGATGGCGTCGGTGTTGTCGAGGCTCCTCACGAGGCCGTAGCGCGCGTTCGCACGGGCGTCCTCGAGGCGGCGGGCCGGGACCGGCTCGGCCCGGAGGGCCGCGAAGGTCCGAAGGATCTCGTCGCGGACGGCGGCGGCGTCCTCGACCTTCTTGACGCGCGCGCCGACGGAGACGAGCTGCGGGTCGGCGGTCGGCGAGACCATCGGGAAGAGCTGGTCGACTTTCTGCTCGCGCTCGACGAGCTTCCGGTAGAGGTCGGAGGTAGGGCCGAAAGCGAGGTCGAGGAGGAGGTCGAGGGCCGCCCAGTCCTTCTGCGTCGTCGAGAAGGCGGGGCCGCGGAACGAGACGGTGACCCAGGGCAGGGTCGGCGTCGCCCACGGGACGTGGACCGCCTTCGGGCCGGACGGCGGGGGCTCGACGGGGATCTCGACCTTGAAGCTCCCGCGCTTCCAGGAGCCCCAGTACTTCTCGACGAGCGGCAGGACCTTCGCCGGGTCGACGTCGCCCGCGACGATGACCGTCGCGTACTCGGGGCGGTACCAGCGGTCGAAGAACGCCTTCGAGTACTCGAACTGGTTGGGCATGTCCTCGATGTCCTTGAGGAAGCCCATCGTCGTGTGCTTGTAGGTGTGCTTCGTGAACGCCGCGTCGCGCATCGCCTCGAAGAGCTTCGACATCGGGTTCGCGCTGTTCTTGTTGTACTCGCCGAGGACGGCGCGCGACTCGGTCTTGAACGCCGCCTCGGGATAGTCGAGGTGCTGGAAGCGGTCCGCCTCGATCTCGAGGACCTTCTCGAGGTCGTCCTTGGCGAACGTCGTGTGGTAGTTCGTGTAGTCGTCCGTCGTGTAGGCGTTCTGCCGCGCGCCCGCCTTCGTCAGGATCGCCTGGTACTGCTCGGGCGGGTACTTCTTCGTGCCGCGGAACATCATGTGCTCGAAGAAGTGGGCGAAGCCCGACTTGCCCGGCTCGACCTCGTTCCTCGAGCCGGTCTGCACCGGGATCTGGATCGAGACGAGGTTCGGGAACCCGGTCGGTACGACGATGACCTTCAGGCCGTTCGCCAGGGTCTTCTCCGTCGCCGCAAAGGGGAGGAGGTCCTTCTTCATCTCGGGGCCTTTCGGGGCGGGGGCGGCCGTCGCGCCGCCCGCGAGGAGGGCGAGCGCGAGGGCGGGGACGATCGTTCGGGTCGGCTTCATCATTCTCCTCGGCGGAGCCGCGATGCCGCGGCTCCGCGCGTCTCTCCTTCGTGTCCGGGCCGGCGGCCCGTCAGGAGTCCTTCTTGTAGAGGTACGCGCTCTCGAGCGTCTTCACGCCCTCGGCGTCGCCGACGACGTACGTCGACCCGCTCCAGATCGCGGCGCCGGCCGCGCGGCCCGCCGCGTCGACGCAGTAGAAGTTCACGTTGAAGCTCGGCCGCCCCTTCTCGTCCCGGTGCCGCGGGACGTGGTGCGTCTTCTCGGCGATCCGCCTGAGGGCGCGCAGGCACGCCTCCTCGGGCGCGAGGCCGTCGCGCAGGTACTCGACGACGGTGTGCGACCCGCAGGTGAGGAGGTTCGCCTCGCCGCGCCCCGTCGAGCCGGCGGAGCCGACGCCGTTCTCGGAGTAGAGCCCAGCGCCGACGACGGGGGAGTCGCCGACGCGGCCGGGGATCTTGAAGAAGAGGCCCGACGTCGTCGTGACGCCCACGAGGTCGCCGCTCGCGGCGCGGACGGAGAGGTGGATCGTCCCCTGCGGGCGGAAGATCCCCTTCCCGTACTTCTTCACGAACTCCCGGATCTCCGGGTCCTCGGCGTCCTTCGCCGCCTCGATCCAGTCGTCGAGGTCGGAGAGGCGGTCCTTCCAGTAGAGCCAGATCTTCCGCGTCCGTGGCGTCAGGAGGTCCTCGTCGGGGAAGCCGTGGGCCGTCGCGAAGCGGCGCGCCCCGGCGCCGACGAGGAAGACCCGGTCGGTCCGCTCCATGACGAGCTTCGCGACCTTCGACGGCGTCTTGACGCCCGTGAGCGCCGCGACCGCGCCCGCGCGCATCGTCCGGCCGTCCATGACGGCCGCGTCGAGCTCGACGACGCCGTCCTCGTTCGGGATTCCGCCGTATCCGACCGTCATGTCGTTCGGGTCGAGCTCGACGACGTTCACGCCGGCGATCGCGGCGTCGAGCGGGTCGACGCCGTCGAGGAGCGCCTGGCGCGCCGCCTTCGCCGCCTCGACGCCGTTGTGGGAGGTGACGATCCGGAACCCGGCGGCCGCGGGAGACTTCGCGGGCGCCTGGGCCGCGAGGTCGCGGGAGAGGAGCGCGGCCGCGCCCGCGAGGGCAGCCGTGCCGATCAGCTCGCGCCGCGAGAGGGAGGAGTCGGACATGGGGCCTCCTGCCGACCCGCGCTCGCCGCGGGCGGAGACGTAGGATGGCACGGGCGGGCGCCCTCGCGGCGCCTAGAACAACGCGAGGCCGGCGAGGCTCGCGAAGGCGAGGGCGACGAGGCCCGCCCCGGCGAGCCGCCGGAACGCGCCGCCTCCGACGACGACGGCGAGGGCGAACTTCAGGAGCGTGTTCGCGAGGACCCCGACGGCGAGCGCCCGCGCCGCGAGGAACGCCCCGGTCGCGCCCGGGCCGAGCTTGTACATCGAGTAGATGAGGGCGTCGACGTCGAGGAGCCCCGCGAGGAACGACGAGGCGAGGAGCCCCTGCGAGCCGAAGGCGGCGCGCGCCGCGTCGACGGCGAAGAGGACGACCTGGAACGCCGCGGCCATCTGGAGCGCCGAGCTGAGCCGGAGCGGGTTCCCGGGGCCGGAGGCCGTCGCCGGCTCGGCGGGGCGGCGGAGGAGGAGAAGGAGGGCGCCGAGGCCCGCGACCATCGGGAGCGAGAGGAGCGGCAGCGCCTCGCGCCCGATCGACGGGCTCAGGAGCGTCGCGAGGATCGCCACGCGGAACGGCACGAGCGCGCAGGCGGCGACGACGCCGACGGCGAGGGGGCGGCCGGGCGCCCCC
Organism: Thermoanaerobaculia bacterium; assembly: GCA_039812785.1. Taxonomy (GTDB): domain Bacteria; phylum Acidobacteriota; class Thermoanaerobaculia; order UBA5066; family UBA5066; genus UBA5066. The sequence goes on from JBDIBE010000254.1 coordinate 4,872, forward strand.
TCGGCGCGGCTCTCGCGCGAGAAAGAGAGGGTGACGCCCGTCGAGGAGACGAGGCCGCCGAGGAGCCCCGCGAGGCCCCAGCCCTTCTCCGGCCCGGCCCAGCGCACGGCGACATATCCCCCGAAGCCGATGCCGGAGACGATCAGGACGAGGGCCCAGAGCTCCTGCGGCCGGACGCCGGGGGCCGGGCCGAAGGGCCCGGCGGGGAGGATCGGCAGGACGACGAGCGCGAGCGCGGCGAAGCGCGCCCCCGCGGCGACCTCCTCCGAGCGGAGCCGCTCGACGACGCCGTGCATCCACGTCTTCTCGGCGAGGACGAGCGCCGTGAGCGCGGCGAGGGCGCTCCCCACGGCGATCCGTCCCGAGCCGGAGAGCCACCCGGCGCCGAGGACG
>JBDIBE010000255.1:0-5225 GCA_039812785.1 Thermoanaerobaculia bacterium
GCGCGGCGTACTACACGGGGAACGCCCACAAGTGGCTCTGCGCGCCGAAAGGAGCGGCCTTCCTCCACGTCCGCGCCGACCTCCGCGCCTCGACCCACCCGACGTCGATCAGCCACGGTTTCGCTCCCGAGCCGACCCCGGCCCGCTTCCGCGCCGAGTTCGACTGGACCGGGACGGCCGACCCGACGCCGTGGCTCGTCGTCCCCGACGCGATCGCCTTCGTCGCCTCGCTCGTCCCCGGCGGCTGGCCCGGGGTGATGGCGCGGAACAGGTCGCTCGCCCTGGAAGCCCGTCGGATCCTCCTCGACGCGCTCGGGACGCCCCCGCCCGTCCCGGAGTCGATGATCGGCTCGATCGCCTCCGTCCCGCTCCCCGCCCCCGCGCCGCGTTCGGCGGCGGAAGGGCTCTCGCACGAGGAGCGGATGGACTGGTTCCGCGCGCGCGGCGTGGAGACCTGGTTCTACCCGTGGGCCTGCCCCGGCGGGATGCTCCTCCGCGTCTCGGCCCAGCTCTACGACGCCCGAGAGGAGTACGTCCGCCTCGCGGAGCTCCTCCGCGAAGCGCTCGGCTGAGGCGGGGACCCCGGGCCCGTTCGAGGGGAGGCGCCCGAAGGGCGCCGCGGGGAGGCTCGCGGCGAGCCTCCCCGGTCCGGCTTCACCCGGCGAGGAGGACCGCCGAGGCGGCGAGGAGGAGCGCGGCCGCGACCCGCAGGAGCCGCGGGAAGAGGCGGCCCGCGAAAGGGGAGTCGCTGAGGACGGGGATCGCGGCGCTCATCGTCCGGAAGTGACGCGGCGGGGCCGCTTCCCACGCCCGGCCGCGGTGAGATCATCCCGCGCGTGGCCGAGAACGAACGCTGTCCCTGGGCGGGCTCCGACCCGCTGTACGTCGCCTACCACGACGGGGAGTGGGGCGTCCCCTCCCGCGACGACCGTCACCTCTTCGAGATGCTGATCCTCGAGGGGGCGCAGGCCGGCCTCGCGTGGATCACCGTCCTCCGCAAGCGCGAGAGCTACCGGAAGGCCTTCGCGGGCTTCGACCCGGAGAAGGTCGCCCGGTTCGGCGCGCGCGACGTCGAGCGCCTCCTCGCCGATCCGGGGATCGTCCGCAACCGCCTGAAGGTCGCCTCCGCGATCGGGAACGCGAGGGCGTTCCTCGACCTGCAGGAGGAGGCCGGCTCCTTCTCGAGGTGGCTCTGGGCCTTCGTCGACGGCCGCCCGGTCCAGGGCGCCTTCCGCCAGATGCGCGAGGTCCCCGCGAGGACCGCGCTCGCCGAGCGGATCTCGAAGGAGCTCCTCCAACGGGGCCTCCGCTTCGTCGGGCCGACGATCGTCTACGCCTACCTGCAGGCCGTCGGCCTCGTGAACGACCATCTCGTCGGCTGCCCGCGCCACCGCGCCTGCGCCCGGCTCGCGGGAAAGGTCAGCGGCTGAGCGGGAAGGCCGGGCGGCGCTGGGCGACGGGGGCGTGGAGGGCGGCCTCCTCCTCGGAGAGAGGCTCCGTCGGAAGGCCCGCGCCGACCCAGGCGTCGAATCCTCCCTCCAGGGGGCGGACGTTCCGGAAGCCGCGGTCGAGGAGGAGGCGAGCCACACGGGCCGCCGAGGCCTCTCCGAGTCACGTGCAGTAGAGCGCGACGTCTCTCTCGACCGGGATGTCGCGGAGCTTCGCGTCGAGCTCGCCGAGGTCCGCGACGATCGCTCCCGGGACCTTCCGCGGGTCGTCCCGGCGCGAAAGCCGGTGACGCACGTCGACGACGACGAGCGAGTCGTCCCCGGCGAGGAGGCGCTCGGCGAGCGTCCCGGGCGTGAGGCGGGCCATCCGGAGCGCGGCGAGGGTCCGCTGCCGGTGCACGAGGCGCGCCGCGAGGTAGAGCGCGAGGGCCGCGACGACGAGGCCGAGCGCTCCGGCCCCGAAGCGGCGGAGGAAGACGAGGACCGTCTCGACCTGCTCGTGGAAGACCGCGCCGATCCCGAGGCCCGTCCCGGCCCAGACGAGCGTCCCCGCGAGGTCGTAGCCGACGAAGCGGAGGAAGGGCGCCCTCAGCGCCCCGGAGATCGGGACGGAGACGGCCGACAGCCCCGGGACGAACTTCGCGAAGAGGAGCGCCCGGAGGCCGTAGCGGTCGTACGCCTCGGACGTCTTCCTCACGCAGGTGTCGGTCGAGAGGGAGAGGCCGCAGAGGAAGCGGAGGATGTGCCAGCCGTACTTCCGGCCCAGCAGGAACCAGGCGGTGTCGGCGACGAGGGCGGCGGCGAGGACGGCGAGGAGGAGCGACGGGCCGGGGAGCCGCCCCTCGGCGACGAGCGCCCCCGCGACGACGAAGAGCGGCATCGCCGGGACCGGCAGCCCGAGCTGCTCGAGGAAGACGTTCCCCGCCACGAGGAGGACCCCGTGGCGGACGAGCTGCGGGGCGAGGCCGTTCACGATCCCGCTCGGGGCGCCGCGCGGGCGGCCGGGAAGCTCCCGGCCGCCCGGCTCGCGTCAGCCTTCGGCGAAGGCTTCCTTCAGCGCCTCGCGGTGGGCCGCGAGCGTCTTCGCGAGGTCCTTCTCCGTGTGCGCCGTCGAGACGAACATCGCCTCGAAGGCGGCCGGGGCGATGAAGACGCCGCGCTTGAGGAGACCGTGGAACCAGCGGCCGAAGGCCGCGCCGTCGCTCTTCTTCACGTCGTCGAAGTCGGCGATCGGTCCCGGGTTGAAGAAGAGCGTCAGGATCGAGCCGACCCGGTTCAGCGTGAGGCGCTCCTCGAAGCCGAGCTCCTCGGCGACCTTCCGCATCCCCTTCTCGAGCTTCGCGGCGGTCCTCTCGAGCTTCGCGTACACGGAAGGAGTCAGCGAGTCGAGCATCGCGATGCCGGCGGCCATCGCGAGCGGGTTCCCCGAGAGCGTCCCCGCCTGGTAGACGGGGCCGTCGGGGGCGACGTGGGCCATCAGGTCGGCCCGCCCGCCGTAGGCGCCGACGGGGAGGCCGCCTCCGAGGATCTTCCCGAGGCAGGTCAGGTCGGGCCGGATGCCGAAGAGCTCCTGCGCGCCGCCCTTGGCGAGGCGGAAGCCGGTGATCACCTCGTCGAAGAGGAGGAGAGCGCCCTCGCGGTCCGCGATCTTCCGGAGCCCCTCGAGGAAGCCGGGCTTCGGCAGGACGACCCCCATGTTTGCGGCGACGGGCTCGACGGCGATGACGGCGATCTGCCCCGGGTACTGCCGGAAGAGCCCCTCGACGGAGTCGAGGTCGTTGTACTTCGCGGTGATCGTCGCCCGCGCGAGGTCGGCCGGGACGCCCGGCGAGCCGGGGATCCCGAGCGTCGCGAGGCCCGAGCCGGCCGCGACGAGGAACGAGTCGGCGTGGCCGTGGTAGCAGCCCGAGAACTTCAGGACGAGGTCCCGCCCCGTCGCGGCGCGCGCGAGGCGGACGGCGCTCATCGCCGCCTCGGTCCCCGAGGAGACGAAACGGACCTTCTCCATCGACGGGACGAGGCGCGTGACGCGCTCGGCGAGCTCGACCTCGGCGCGGCACGGCGCGCCATACGAGGTGCCGCGCGGGAGCGCGCGGCGGACGGCGGAGGCGACCGCCTTCGGCATGTGGCCGAAGAGGTGCGGCCCGTACGACATGACGTAGTCGACGTAGCGGTTGCCGTCGGCGTCGACGATCACCGACCCCTTCGCCTTCTTGACGAAGAACGGGGTCGCGCCGACGGACTTGAACGAGCGGACGGGCGAGCTGACGCCGCCCGGCATCTTCGCCTTCGCGCGCGCGTAGAGGCGGTCCGACTCGACGGTCCGGCGGACGCGGCGGCGGCGGGGGGCGGCGGGCTTCTTGGGGGCCTTCTTCTTCGGGGCGGGCGGCGCGGCCGCCTTCCGCCTCACTTTCCTTGCAGCCACTCGGCAGCCTCCTTCGCGTGGTAGGTCAGGATCAGGTCCGCGCCCGCGCGCTTCATCGACGTCAGGATCTCGAGCGTTACCCTCTTGCCGTCGATCCAGCCGCGCTCGGCGGCGGCCTTCACCATCGCGTACTCGCCCGAGACGTTGTAGGTGGCGACGGGGACGTTCGTCGCCTCCTTCGCGGCCTTCACGACGTCGAGGTACGAGAGCGCCGGCTTGACCATCACCATGTCGGCCCCCTCCTCGACGTCGGAGAGGATCTCCTTGACCGCCTCGCGGACGTTCGCCGGGTCCATCTGGTAGGCGCGGCGGTCGCCGAAGGCGGGGGTCGACTCGGCCGCCTCGCGGAACGGCCCGTAGAAGCCGCTCGCGTACTTGGCCGCGTAGGAGAGCACCGGGACGCTCCGGAAGCCGCTCGCGTCGAGCGCCTCGCGGATCGCCCTCACGCGCCCGTCCATCATGTCGCTCGGGGCGACGACGTCCGCGCCGGCCCTCGCGTGCGCGAGCGCCTCGGCCGCGAGGATCGGGAGCGTCGCGTCGTTGTCGACGGACTTCTCGACGATGACGCCGCAGTGCCCGTGGTCGGTGTACTCGCAGAGGCAGACGTCCGTCATGACGACGGTCGCGGGGCTCGCCTTCTTGATCGCAGAGACGGCGCGGCAGACGGGCCCGGAGAGGTCGGCCGAGGAGGTGCCGACGGCGTCCTTGTGATCGGGGATGCCGAAGAGGATGACGGAGAGGACGCCGCGCGCGGCGAGCTCGGCGGCGTCCCTGGCGGCGAGGTCGACGGAGACGCGGTCGATGCCGGGCATCGACGGGATCGGCTGGCGGATCCCTTCGCCGGGGACGACGAACATCGGGGCGATGAAGTCGGCCGGGTCGAGGGTCGTCTCGCGAACCATCGCCCGGAGGGACTCCGTGAGGCGCAGGCGGCGGTAGCGGTGGAGGGGGAACGCCATGGGTCAGGCCTCCTTGAGGAGCGCGATCAGGTCGGTGAGGAGGGGCTTTTCCGGGACGAGCGGCCCGGGGAAGCCGCGCGCGACGAGGAGGCGCGCGCTCTCCGGGCCGAGGACGCCGAATCTTACCGGCGGGAGGGCCTCCGGGCCCGTCGCGCCGAGGGCCGCGAGGAAGGCGTCGAGGGCGGCGAGGGAGCCGACCGCCACGGCCCCGTACTCGCCGGCCCGGAAGGCGCGGAGCCTCTCCGCGTCGAGCGCGGGGAGCGGCTCCTTGACGTAGACGACCGGGGCGGAGACGTCGAAGCCGCGCGCGGCGAGCTCCGCGCCGGCGGCCGCGTCCGCGTCGGAGCCGCGAGGCCAGAGGAGCCGGCCCGCCTCGCCGCGCCGCGCGAGCTC
>JBDIBE010000256.1:0-5183 GCA_039812785.1 Thermoanaerobaculia bacterium
TCGCCCCGCCGCCGCCCCCGCCGCCGGCCGCCGGCCGCTGAGCGGGGACGTCCATCGCCCGCAGCGACATGCCCCCACCCCCGACCCCCGCGCCCCGCCCGGAAGCGGGCGGGGCGCCCGTCTCCGCGAAGGCGCGGAAGTTCCCGTGCGGCGCCTGCGGCGCCGACGTCGTCTGGAGCCCCGGCGCCGCCGCGCTGAAGTGCCCCTACTGCGGGAGCGAGACGGCCCTTCCCACCTCCTCCGACCAGGTCGTCGAGCGCCCGCTCGAGGAGGCGCTCCGCGCCCCGCGCGACCTCGGATGGGGCGCCGAGAGGAAGAGCGTCCGGTGCACGAAGTGCGGCGCGACGACGACGTTCGACCCCGGCGTCGCCGCCTCCCGCTGCGCCTTCTGCGCGACGCCGGCCGTCGTCGAGGCGCCCACGGCCTCCGACCACGTCCGGCCGGCGGGCCTCCTCGCCTTCGCCGTCGACCGCAACGCCGCCGCCCAGCGATTCCGGGGCTGGGTCTCGGGGCTCTGGTTCCGGCCGAACGACCTGAAGACGAAGTCGTCCGTGACGGAGATGCAGGGGGTCTACGTCCCCTTCTGGACCTTCGACGCCCTCACCCACAACCGCTGGACGGCCGAGGCGGGCTACCACTACACGGTCCAGGTCCCCGCGATCGAGAACGGCCGGACGGTGATGCGCACCGAGACGCGAACCCGCTGGGAGCCGGCCTCGGGTTTCCTCGAGAAGGCCTTCGACGACGTCCCCGTCCCCGCCTCGAAGGGGCTCCCGCCCGGCCTCGCCCGCGGCATCGAGCCGTTCCCGACGGGAGGCCTCGTCCCCTACGACCCGCAGTACCTCTCCGGCTTCCTCGCCGAGGAGTACGCCGTCGACCTCCCCGAGGCGGTCGGCTCCGCGAAGGAGCGGATGACGGCCGAGGTCTACGCGGCCTGCGGGGCGCAGGTGCCGGGCGACACCTACCGGAACCTCCAGGTCGCGACGGCCTGGTCGGGCCTCGCGTGCAAGAACGCGCTCCTCCCCGTCTGGATCTCCGCCTACGCGTACGGCGGCAAGCCGTTCCGCTTCCTCGTCAACGGCGTGACGGGAAAGGTCGACGGGAACGCCCCGTTCTCGATCCCGAAGATCCTCGCCGCCGTCGCCGCGGCCATCGCGGTGATCCTGCTGCTCTCGAGACTGTCCTAGAGGATCCCCGGAAAAGTCAGCGGCCCGCGCCCCCGATGGGGCGCGGGCCGCTCGTCATTCCGGCGAGTCCGCGCGGGTTACTTCGCGCCGACCTCGTCGAGGAGGTTCTTCGCCCCCTCGACGGCGTCCCAGGTCCAGAGGAGGTAGCGCGTGTCGACCTGGATCGAGCGCGTCTTCTCCGTGTCGAAGAGGAAGTCGGAGGCGACCGTCTCGAGCGTCCCGTCGAAGAGGAGCCCGACGAGCTCGCCCTGCGCGTTGAGGACCGCCGAGCCCGAGTTGCCGCCCGTCGTGTCGACGTCGGACATGAAGTCGACGGGGACGTCGCCGAGCTTCGCGTCGAAGTAGGGGGTCTTCTTGCCTGCGCGGAGGGCCTTGATCGCCTCGAGCTGGCGGGCCGGGGCGCTGAACTCCCCTTCGCCCGTCGCCTTCTCGACGACGCCCCGCAGGGTCGTCTGCGGCAGGTAGCGCAGGCCGTCGCGCGGGTCGACGCCCATGACGCGGCCGAACGTGACGCGGAGCGTCGAGTTCGCGTCGGGGGCGACGAGGCCGCCCGCCTGCGCGAGGAGGGCCTTCATGTACTGCGGGCGGAGGCGCGAGCGCTTCCCTTCCGTCGCCTTCTCCTGCTCACGGTTCGCCTCCATCGCCGGGTAGAGGGCGACGGCGAGCTGGATGGCCGAGTCCTTCGTGTCGACGATCTCCTTCGTCGGCTTCTCGAAGAGCGAGAGGCGGAACTCCTTGTCCGCGAGCTTCGTGCCGGCGTAGAGGCCGTCGAGGTAGGCGTCGACCTTCTTCGCGGCGTCGTCCTTCGGCATGCCCGGCGCGAGGCCGAGGAGCGTGTCGAGCGGGGCGATCCGCTGGTCCGCCGGGAGCGCCGCCGCCTCGAGGAGGACGTAGCGGAGCATCGGGCGGTCGAGGCGGTGGTCGTACGTCCGCTGCATCCGCTCGAGGCTCTCCCTCATCCGCGCCCAGTTCCGCTCCTGGAAGGCCGGGTCGCGGTCGACGTCCTTCTTCGGGCGCTCGAGGGAGAGGCGGTAGAGGTTGTCGGCGGTCCCGAGGAGGGTCGAGCCGAATCCGAGGCCGGCGAGGACGGCGTCCCGCTCGCGCGTCTTCTCCGACTCGGCCTGCATCGCGGCGAGGTCGGCGAGTACGGGCCCGTACTCCTTCTGGCGCAGCGGGTCGGCGGCGATCCACGCTTCGAGGGCCTTCTGCTTCTCCTCCTTCCGGGCGAGGATCCCGCCCTTCAGGAGCCCGGCGAGGACCCCCTCGTTCTTCTTCATCCCGTTGAGGAGGCCGCGCATCCGCGGCTCGGCCTTGATCGCGAGCTCCTTCGACCCCTTCGTCGTCTCCTCGAGGATCGCGATCATCTCCCGGTTGCGGCGGACGTAACGCGGGAGGGCCCAGTCGGTCCGCGCCTTCACCTCGGCGTAGGTCTCGTGACGCTGCGTACGGCCCGGATAGCCGGCGACGAAGATCAGCTCGCCCGGGCTCGCGCCCTTCGGGGAGACCTTGAGGAAGTGCTTCGGGTGGTAAGGGACGTTGTCCTTCGAGTAGGCGGCGGGCTTGCCGTCCTTGCCGACGTAGGCGCGGTAGAAGGAGAAGTCGCCCGTGTGGCGCGGCCACTGCCAGTTGTCCGTCTCGCCGCCGAAATTGCCGATCCCCTGCGGGGGCGCGTAGACGAGGCGGACGTCGTTGATCTCCATCTGGGCGATCTCGAAGTACTTCAGCCCCTCGAAGAAGGAGGCGACGCGGCAGCGGAGCCCGTCCTTCTCGCAGGCCGCCGTCCGCTCCTTCACGCGCCGCTCGATGACGTCGTAGCGCTTGCGGTCGGTCAGCTTCGGGTCGATCTTCCCGGTGATCTCGTCGGTGACCTCCTTCACGGAGACCGTCACCCAGACGCGCGAGCCGGGGCCGTTCGAGAGCTCCTCCTCACGGGTCCGCGCGAGGTAGCCGTCGACGATCAGGTTCTTCTCCGGGGTCGAGTTGTACTGGAGCGACCCCTGGACGCAGTGGTGGTTCGTCGCGATGAGGCCGTCGGGAGAGATGAACGACGCGCTGCAGCCGCCGAGCGAGACGATCGCGTTCATCGGGAAGGCGGTCAGGTCGGCCCACATCTTCGCGTCGCCCGTGAAGCCGAGCTCCGAAAGGCGCGGGGCGAGGTCGGGGATCTGCTGCGGCATCCACATCCCCTCGTCGGCGAGGGCTGGGAGCGCGGCGCAAAGGGCCACCGCGAGGACGACGGCGAGGCGGAACGGTTTCTTCAAGCGGAATCCTCCCTCCGGGCGAGCCGGGCCGCGGATTATCGCGCCGGAGAGGCCGTTCGCCCCCCTGTGACGTTCCGCCCCAGGCGCCGGACCGTCGCCCCCGGGTCGTCGCTCAGGACGGCGTCGCACCCGAGGAGCCGGTAGAGCCCGAGGCGGGCGTCGGGGGCCGGGTCGAGCGGCGCCACGGCCTGCCCCCGCCGGTGCGCGAGGAGGACGTAGAGGGGGTTCAGGAGGAGGAGCGGCCAGAACGGCCCGAGGAGCTCGAAGCCGCGCGCCGGGCGGGCCTCCTTCAGGGTGATCCACCCCGCCGGAAGCTCCGGGGCGCCCGCACGGACGGCGTCGAGGCGCGCGCGGGAGAAGGAGAGGACGACGCAGCGCTCGAGCACGCCCATCGCGGCGAGCTCCTCGCCGAGCCTCCGCCCGACCTCCGGGTCGAGGAAACGGTCGCTCTTCAGCTCGAGGGCGAGCCCGCGGTCGGGCGGGAGGAGCGCGGCGACCTCGGCGAGGGTCGGGACCCGCTCCGCGGCGAACCCCGGACGCCCGCAGGAGGCCGAGAGCGCCTTCAGCTCCGCGAGGGTCCTCGCCTCGACGGGCCCCGTCCCGTCCGTCGTCCGCTCGAGCGTCGCGTCGTGGATGCAGACGAACGCCCCGTCGCGGGAGAGCCAAAGGTCCGTCTCGAGGACGTCGGCCCCGTCCGCGATCGCCCTCCGGAAGCTCGCGAGGGTGTTCTCCGGACAGGCCGCCCGGTTCCCGCGGTGGGCCATGACGTACGGCTTCTCCCGGCCCGGCAGGGAGAGGGAGAGGCCGGACGGCGGAGCGTGCCAGGGAGTCGACGGCATCCGGGACGATTCTGGCAGGCCGGGGCGCTTACCGGGTCGGACCACGCCCGATGCCTTCCCCTCTGGAATTCACCGCCCCGAGGCGCTAGGCTCCCGCTGTTCAGACCATCCCAGGATCGTGCCCATCTGCTTCGGAGGAAGGAAGGAGAGGAAGGGAATATGAAGGCGTTCCGCATCCTGGTCGCCCTCGTCCTCGTCGTCGCGGCATCCGCCGCGTTCGCGGGCGAGACCGGCTCCATCTCGGGCAAGGTCACCGACGCGAACGGCGGCGTCCTGCCCGGCGTCACGGTCAAGGTCTCCGGCCCCCAGCTCCCCGCCGGCCGCACCTTCGTGACCGGCCCGAACGGCGCGTACAACTTCCAGCGCCTGCTCCCCGGCAAGTACACCGTCCACGCCGAGCTTCAGGGCCTCGGCAAGGCGACCCGGACCCTCGACGTCCAGGTCGACCGCGACTACCAGATCGAGCTCGTCCTGAAGGGCGGCACCGAGGCCGCCGTCGAGGTCACGGCCGCCACCGTCGACCAGAAGTCGACCGAGGTCGCCTCGAACTTCCAGACGGAGGAGATCCGCCAGCTCCCGGTCGCCCGGAGCTACGAGGGCCTCCTGAACCTGATCCCGAACGCCCCCGCCTCCGACGGCTCGAGCGGCTACGTCGCCGTCGCCGGCGGCACCCGCCAGGAGAACAAGTACCTCATCGACGGCGTCAACATCACGAACGCCGGCTACGGCAACCTGAGCGTCGAGACGAACGAGCTCGACATCGCCGACGTGAACGTCAAGACGGGCGCCATCTCGGCCGAGTTCGGCCGGACGACGGGCGCCGTCGTGAACGCCGTCACGAAGTCGGGGACGAACGACATCCGCGGGAGCATCCGGGCCGAGGGCCGCCCCGCCTC
>JBDIBE010000257.1:0-5163 GCA_039812785.1 Thermoanaerobaculia bacterium
GCCGCCCGGTTGTGGCGGACGCTCGAGAGGAATCCGAGGCCGATGAGGCCGGCCCCGACGGTCCCCGAGACCATCTCCGGCGTCTCGATACCCGCCGCCTTCAGGTACATGATCAGCGACAGGGCGCCGATCGCCCAGAAGGCGCCGTGCTCGAGGTACTTGAACGTCGCGAGCGTCCCGGCCTCGACGAGCTTGATCGTGAGCGACCGGACGAACATCGCGCCGATGCCGAGGCCGAGGGCGATGACGAGGAGATCGTTCGTCAGCGCGAAGGCGCCGATGACCCCGTCGAACGAGAACGAGGCGTCGAGGGCCTCGAGGTAGAGGAACGAGGCGAAGCCCGCCGAGAGCCATCGCGGGCCTCCCGCCCCCGGGCGCGCGCCGCGCGCCGCCTCGTCCTCGTCGCCGATGAAGCTCGTCAGGCCCCCGACGAGGAGGTAGGTCACGACGCCGAGCGTCGCCGCCGAGAGGAACTCGGGCCCCTTCCCCTCGGGGATCCGGCGGGAGAAGACCCAGCTGACGGCGACGGTCACGACGACGTTGAACGAGTCCACCTTCCCGAGGCGCCGCATCGGCCGCTCGAGCCACTGGAGCCAGTGCTCGTCCTTCTCGAAGTCGAAGAAGAAGCGGGTGAAGACCATCCAGAGGAACGCCCCGCCGAAGCCCGCGACGCGGACCTGCTGGTCGACGAGGATGCGCTGGAACCGGCGCGGGTCCTGCCAGGTCATGGCGATCACGCTCGCCATCCCGTGGCCGCTCACGGCCCAGACGATGACGAGCGGGAAGAGGACGCGCATCCCGAACACGGCGACGAGGATGCCGACCGTCACGAACATCCTCCGCCAGAACCGGTCCATGCCCGCGAGGACCCTGGCGTTGACGACCGCGTTGTCGAAGGAGAGCGACGTCTCGAGGAGCCCGAGGAGGGCGGCCGTGAGCATCGCCGAGGGGCCGCTCCCCGTCCGCTGCCCGACGAGGAACGCTCCGGCGAGCGCGGCCGCGGTGAAGGCGATGCTCCCGCCGAAGTCGCGCAGGACGCCACGCACCGGGCAGGTCACTCCTCCGCGGCGCGCCGCGGGAACGCGAGGGAGAGGCCGATGGAGGAAGAGAGCAGGAGACCGATGATCCCGAGGGACCAGCCGATCGGGAACTTCCCCCCGAAGGCCTCGTTCAGCCACGCCATCTTCAGGCCGACGAAGACGAGGACGAGGCCGAGCCCGTACTTGAGGAGGTAGAACTTCCCGACGGCCCCCGCGAGGAGGAAGAAGAGGGCCCGCAGGCCGAGGATCGCGCAGATGTTCGACGTGAAGACGACGAGCGGCTCGTCCGTGATCGCGAAGATGGCCGGCACGGAGTCGATGGCGAAGACGACGTCGGAGACCTCGATGAAGACGAGCGCGAGGAGGAGCGGCGTCCCGACGAAGCGCCCCCCTTCGCGGGCGAAGAGGTGCGGGCCGTGCAGCTCGTGAGTGAGCGGCAGCCACCGTTTCAGCGCCGAAAGCACGACGTTGTCGGCCGGGTCCATCGGCTTGTCGGGGCCGAAGAAGAGCTTGACGCCGGTGACGATCAGGAACGCCCCGAAAACGTACATGACCCAGTGGAACTGAAGGAGGAGCGCGCCCAGCGCGATGAAGACCGCCCGGAAGAGGAGGGCGCCGAGGATCCCCCAGTAGAGGACGCGGTGCTGGTACTCCGCCGGGACTCCGAAGAAGGCGAAGAGGACGACGAAGACGAAGATGTTGTCGACCGAGAGCGCCTTCTCGACGACGTAGCCGGTCAGGAACTCGAGGAAGACCTGCCGCGCCGCCTCGGAAGGGACGAACCCCGGGATCGCGAGGAGCCTGGGATCCGCGGCGAAGCGCGCCGTGGCCCAGAGCCAGAGGACCGTGCCGACGCCAAGCGAGACGACGACCCACACGACGCTCCAGGCCGCCGCCTCGCGGAACCCGACGACGTGCGCCTTACGGTGGAAGACGCCGAGGTCGAGGGCGAGGAGCCCGAGGACGAAGATGACGAAGAGCCCGTAGACCCACCAGGTCTCGGCGAAGGGGAAGAGGGAGACCGTCGTCATCGCTTCGGGCTCCTCCGTGCCGAGGCTTCTCGGGAAGGGCTACCGGGGCCGCGCCGTCGCGGCGCGGCCCCGGCTCCCGGAGAGGCTCAGCGGCCCTTCGCGGCGGCCTTGGCGCCCTTGGCGGGCGGCACGGCGGCCGGGGCGGACGCAGCGGCCCGCTTCGACCGCCAGTTCTCCCAGGTGATCACGAGCGGCGCCGCGATGAAGATCGACGAGTACGTCCCGACGATGATGCCGACGAGGAGGACGAACGCGAACGGCCGGAGGACCTCGCCGCCGAGGAAGAAGAGCGCGACGACGACGAGGAACGTGAGGGTCGACGTGATGACCGTCCGCGAGAGCGTCTCGTTGACGGAGCGGTTCACGAGGAGCGCGAGCGGCTCCTTCTTCGGCTTCTCGAGGTTCTCGCGAATCCGGTCGTAGACGACGACCGTGTCGTTGACGGAGTAGCCGATGAGGGTCAGGAACGCGGCGACGACCGTGAGCGAGATCTCGACTCCGAAAAGGGAGCAGAGGCCGAGCGTGATCCAGCTGTCGTGGATCAGGGCGACGACGGCCGCGGTGCCGAACGAGGCCGACCGGAAACGGAGCGCGATGTAGGCGAGCATCGCCGCCCACGAGAGGACGACGGCCCAGAGGCCCTTCTTCCGGAGGTCCTTGCCGACCTGCGGGCCGACGTTCTCGTTCGAGATGAGGGTGAGGGGCCCGGCGACCGTCGAGGACTTGAGCCAGGAGCCGACGGCCGGAGAGACGCCGGGCGCCGCGGCGGCCTCGTCGATCGAGTGGAAGAGCCCCTTCTCGGAGCGCGCCTTGATGAGGGCCTCGGCGATCCGCTCGTACTCCACCTTGACGTCCACGCCGGCGCGGGAGGCCATCTGCTCCGGATCGGCCTGCTGGAGCTTCTTCGCGAGGATGTCGGCTCCGTTGAGGTTGAGGTCGAACGTTCCCGCCTCGAGCCCCTTCGGGAAGAGCGCCTTCGTGAGCGCCTTCGTCACCTCGCCGGCGACGTCGCGGCCCTCCTTCTTCTCCATCGGGACGCGGAGGAGGACCTGGTTCTTCTCGGCCTTGTCGTAGCGCTGGACCGACGTGACCGTGACGTTCGCCGCCTCGACGATCTTGCGGACCTCGTTCTCGTCGGGAGTCTTCGAGAACGCGTAGACGATCTGCGCGCCGCCGGTGAAGTCGACGCCCCAGTTCAGCCCCCTCGCGAAGAGGAGCACCGTCGAGATCGCGATGAGCGCGAGCGAGCCCGTGACGCAGGCCTTCGTGAGGCCGATGAAATCGATGTTGGTCGTGCGGAATAGCCTCACGGCGCGCCTCAGATCGAGAGGGTCTCCACCTTCTCCTTCGACCCGTAGATGAGGTCGAAGAGGAGGTGGGAGACGAAGACCGCGGTGAAGACGGAGGCCGCGAGGCCGAGGACGAGCGTCACCGCGAAGCCCTTGACGGGGCCCGTGCCGAACTGGAACAGGAAGGCCGCCGCCGCGATGGTCGTGACGTGGGTGTCGATGATCGTGCCGAAGGCGCGCTTGAACCCGAGGTCGATGGCCGTCTTCGGCGCCTTGCCGCCGTCCATCTCCTCGCGGATCCGCTCGAAGACGAGGACGTTCGAGTCGACCGCCATGCCGATCGTCAGGATGAAGCCCGCGATGCCGGGGAGCGTCAGGGTCGCGTTGATCCAGGCCATCGCCCCGAGGAGGATCACGGCGTTCAGGACGAGCGCCAGGATCGCGTTGACGCCGGCGAGCCGGTAGTAGAAGGCGACCGCCACGAAGACGAGGAACATCCCGACGAGCGAGGCGAGGACGCCCTGCTTGATCGAGTCGAGCCCGAGGGACGGGCCGACGGTCCTCTCCTCGAGGGTCACGAGCTGCGCCGGGAGCGCGCCGGAGCGGAGGACGAGGGCGAGGGCGTCGGCGCGGTCGGGGGTGAAGTTCCCCTCGATGATGCCGTTGTCCTTGATCTGGCTCTTGATGTTCGGGGCCGACTGGACGCGCTTGTCGAGGACGATCGCGAGCTGGCGCCCGACGTTGTCTCCCGTGACGCGGCCGAACTTCTCTGCGCCCTGCGCGTTCAGGAAGAACTCGACGGCCGGCTGGTTGAAGCGGTCCGCGCCGACGCGGGCGTTCTTCAGGTCGCGCCCGGTGACGGCCGCGGCCTTCTCGAGGACGTAGTAGACCGTCGTCCGCGTGCGGGCTTCGGCGTCCTCGGAGTTCCCCTCGACGAGCTCGAGGTTCGCCGGGATCGTCCCGCCGTAGGCGGCCGCCGCGGCGTCGGGCGAGGAGTACGGGCCGCCCTTGGCGTCGACGAGCTTCAGCTCGAGGAGCCCGGTCGTCCCGATGATGTCCTTGACGCGGGCCGGGTCGTCCACGCCGGGGAGCTGGATGACGATCCGGTCGTTGCCCTGGGGCTGGATCGCCGGCTCGGCGACGCCGAGGGCGTCGACGCGGTTCCGGATCGTCTCGACGGCCTGGCGGAGCGCCTGCCCCTCGATCGAGATCCGGGCCGGCTCACGGAACGTGACGCGCATCTCGCGCCCGCTCTGGTCGGCGGCCCAGTCCGTCGGCGAGAGGGCCGACTTGACGAGGTCGGAGACGCCGGAGGGGCTGACGTCGTCACCCATCGTGATCGTGAAACCCTCGTGGGTCGCCGGGTTCACGGTCCCGAGCTTGACGCCGCGCTTGCCCGCCTCGCTCTTCAGGTGCTCGGCGGCGTCGGACGCCTCCGCGCGGAGGGCGTCCTCCGACTTGACCTGCATGACGAGGTGGATGCCGCCGCGGAGGTCGAGGCCGAGCTTGAGCCCGTTCTTCAGGACCTCGCCGACCGGCGGGTTCGGGGGCGCCGTGGGGTTCTTCTTGAGGGCCTCGCGGCCGCGGTAGACGTAGGCCGCGACGGAGCCGAGGAGGACGACCAGCGTCAGGGCGAGACGCCAGCCTGTGGGCCTTTTCACGAAACGCAACCTCCGAAGGCGGACCGGCCCGGACGAGGAAGCGGTCGCCTCCTGAAGACCTGGGCCCCCGACTGGAATCTGCCCGGCTCGCCCGGGCCAAGGCGGGGAGTCTATTCGCCGGCTGCCGGCCCCGTCAATTCGG
>JBDIBE010000258.1:0-5160 GCA_039812785.1 Thermoanaerobaculia bacterium
GAAGCCGCGCGCTCCGCCCTCCGCTCCGTCGTCGGCGGGCGCCTCCGCTGGGGCCTCTCGGCGGCCGGCTGGCTCGCGCCGCAGGTCTTCCGCTTCTTCCAGGGGCACGGCGTCGAGCTCTGCTCCGGCTTCGGGATGACCGAGGCGACGGGCGGGATCACGATGACGCCTCCGGGCGAGTACGAGGAGGGCTCCGTCGGCCTCCCGCTCCCGGGGATCCGCGTCCGCCTCGGCCGCCACGACGAGCTCGAGATTGCCGGGCCCTACGTCGCCCGCTACCTCGACGACCCCGCGCCCGCTCCCGGCGAGGAGCCGTGGGTGAGGACGGGCGACGTCTTCCGCGCCCGCCCCTCGGGGCACCTCGAGATCGTCGACCGCATCAAGGACATCTACAAGAACAGCCGCGGGAGGACCGTCGCCCCGCGCCGTGTCGAGCAGCGCTTCGAGGGGGTGCCGGGGATCCGCCGCGTCTTCCTCGCGGGGGACGGGCGCGACGACAACGTCCTCCTCGTCGTCCCCGACGCGGAGGACCCGGTCCTCGCCGGCGACCCCTGGGGCGAGGCCGCGCGCGACTACCTGAAGCGGATCGTCGCGGCCGCCAACCGCGACCTCGCGACCTACGAGCGCGTCGTCGACTTCGCCGTCCTCCCGCGCGACCTTTCCCTCGAGGCGGGCGAGCTGACGCCGAAGGGGTCGTACCGGCGAAAGGCGATCGAGGCCTCCTTCGCGCCCGTGATCGACGCGCTCTACCGGAGCCGCGTCGTCTCGCTCCGCGGCGGCGGCGTCGAGGTCGAGGCGCCGCGGTGGCTCTTCCGCGACCTCGGCCTCCTCGAGGGGGACCTCGCGCTCGAGGAAGGGCGGCTCGTCGACAAGCGCCGCGGCCGATCGGCCGCCCTCTTCGCGCGCCCGGGCGAGGACGAGGTGCGCGTCGGGAGCCTCTCCTACCGCTGCACGGAGAGGAAGGTCGACCTCGGCCTCTTCGCCCGCCAGCCGCTCCTCTGGCTCGGGAACCCCGAGCTCGCCGCGCTCCTCCCGGTCAAGGACGGCTGGGAGACGCCGCTCGGCGGGCACTGCGCCGAGGTCCTCCTGCCTCCGCGCTCCGAGGTCCCGGAAGGCGAGCCGCCGCTCCCGCCCGAGGCGCTCCCGTCGCCGCAGCTCGCGGCGCTCCACCGGCTCTCGGTGGCGGCGCTCTTCGGACCTCCCGCGACGGCGCTCGACGCGGTCGCGCGCGCCGAGGCGCTCCTCCGCCAGGGGGACCGGCGGACGGCGGGGCTCCTCCGCCGGCGCCTGCAGGCGCTCGCGCGCCACCCCGACGAGAAGGTCCGCTGCGAGGCCTACCGCGTCCTCCTCCTCGACGACCCGCTCGTCGACACGGGCGAGATCCTCCCGGCCTTCCTCCGCTCCGGGCTTCCGTTCCTCTCCGAGGAGAGCGTCGCGGCGATCGCCCGCGCGGACCTCGGAGAGGAGCGCCTCACCGCCCTGCGGCGCCGGCTCCACTCGTACCGCGCCGCGATGACGGGGCCGCTCCCCGAGACGACGCGACGGACGCTCGGCGACGTCCTCGAGCTCCTCGCCGGGTTCGCCCGCCACCACCCCGAGGACCACGCCGCGATCCGCGCCGAGCTCGCCTCGTGGGCGATCCAGGAGCGCGACCTCGAGCTCGCCCGCCGCGCCAGCTCGCTCTTCGACGCCCTCGGGGCCTGGCACGAGGAGATGTCCGCGGCCGCCGCGCTCCTGCCGCCCGTCACGGAGGGGCGCCGGAAGGTCTGCTGGCACGACGGCCTGCCGGAGGAGGAGACCCGCGCGCTCGAGGGGCTCCTCCTCGGCACGTCGTTCCTGCGCGAGTCGATCGAGCTCGCCTTCGAGACCGAGCCTCCCGACCTCGCCGCGATCCCCGACGGCGGGATCTGGGTGACGCCGGTGCAGGCGCTCCACCGGTACCGGCTCTACCGCGTCAGCGTGAGGACGGCCGCGGGCGCGCACCACGACCTCCTCCTGACCGTGCGGAACGACCTCGACTCCGACGCCGTCCGCGCGACGACGCTCCGGATGATCGCCCTCGCGGGGCATCCCTGGGGACCGCCCGTGGTTCCCCGCGTCGGCTCCTGCCGCCCCGACCTCGGCGCCCTCTCGCTCGCGTGGGTCGACGAGCTGACGCTCGCCGAGCGCCTCCGCGACGCCGGGGGCCCCGGCCGCCTCCGCGGCGGCGCGGGCCCGTCGGCGAAGGGGCTCGTCGTCCGCGCCCTCGCCGCCTTCTTCACCGCCTGGGAGAGGAGCGGGCGCCTTCTCGTCCCGGGCGCCGTCACGCCGGCGAACGTCGCCGTCCCGGCCGAGGACTACCGCGACGGCGCCTGCCTCCTGTCCATCTCCGGCGCGCACCCGTACGACGGCCCGCTCGACCTCGTCGCGCCGATGCTCCGGAACGTCTTCCGCGAGACCGCGGCCCTCTCGCCGCGCCTCGCCTCCGTCCTCTCGCCGGGCTGGATCGTCGACGCGGCCTTCGAGGCGCTCGGCGAGGAGGGGGCGCGCGCCTTCCTCCGCGACCTCCTCGCCGGCGGCGGGGCCGTCTCCGAGGAGGGGTGGCCCGCTCTCCACGACGCGGCCGAGGCCGCCCTCGCGGCCCCGTCCGGCGCCCGCGTCCCGCTCCCTCTCGAGACGGCGATCGGCCGCTTCGGGGCGTGGGAGGCGGAGCGCCCCGGCGCCCCTCTCGCCGAGCGCGAGAAGATGGCCGAGACGCTCCTCCGCCTCTACCGCGTCGACCTCCTCGGCGAGGAGGCGCGCTACCGCCTCTTCCGCCGGACGGTCTTCGCCCGCTCCTCGCCGGAGCTCCTCCGCGCGTTCGACGAGCTCCTCGCCGCGCTCCGGGCCCACCCCGGCTCGCGCCCCTCGCACCTCGTCGAGCTGGAGGCGCTCCACGCCGCTCTCCGGACGGACGAGGAGCGCCACGCCTTCACGCGCCTCGTCTTCCCGTCGGCGCGCTCCGCGCGCCCCGTGGAGGTCTCCGTCGTCGGCGACGCCGTCAAGCACGTCGTCCTCGCGACGGAGCTCGTCGACCGGCGCGGCGTGGCGTGGGTCGTGAGGGAGCCCGTCGACGCCGCCGAGGTCGGCCGCCTCTACCGCCTCTTCGTCCGCGCCGGCCTGCCGCGGGCCTTCTCCCCAGAGCGGCGCTACCTCGTCGCGCTCGACCCCGGGGAGCGGATCGCGGGCGGGCTCTCCTACTCGCTCCTGACGCCCGAGACCGCGCAGCTCGACGGGCTCGTCGTCGCCCCCGGCTTCCGCGGGCGGGGCCTCTCGACGGGCCTCCTCGACGACCTCGGGGCGCGGCTCGGCTCGCTCGGGGTCCGCTCGCTCCTCGCCCACTTCGCCTTCCGGAGCCTGCCGCTCCCCGGCTTCCGCCTCGACCGGCGGCACGGCGGGCTCGTGAGGGACCTCACGTCCCCGGAGGACGAGCCCGGCCTCGGGTAGAGTCGCCCCCGATGCAGCGGCAGGAGCGGCTCGAGATCCGGACCCCGGGACGGGGCCTCCACGAGGTGACGGACGAGGTCGCCGCCGTCGTCGCGCGGAGCGGCGTCGCGACGGGCCTCTGCGTCGTCTTCTGCCCCCACACGTCGGCGAGCCTCGTCCTGACGGAGAACGCCGACCCCTCGGCCCGCGCCGACCTCCTCGCCTGGCTCGCGCGGATCGCCCCCGACGGCGACCCGCGCTACGCCCACGACGCGGAGGGGGACGACGACATGGCCGCGCACCTTCGGAGCGCCGTGACGCGCTCGAGCGAGACGATCCCCGTCGCGGGGGGGCGCCTCGGCCTCGGGACGTGGCAGGGGATCTTCCTCGCCGAGCACCGGACCGCGCCCCACCGCCGGAGGCTCGTCGTCCACGTCCTCGGGGAGTGAACGCCGTGCGCGCGGCCGCGGCCCTTCTCCTCGCCCTCCTCGCCCCCGCCGGCGCCTCCCGGGCCGAGGCCCTGCCCGTCGGCGCGGTGATCACGCTCTCGTACGTCTCCCCGGCCGACGGCGCGCCGCGCGAGTACAACCTGCGGATCCCCTCGACGTGGGACGGGACGAGCCGCCTCCCGGCCGTCCTCTTCCTCCACGGCCGCGGCGGGACGCGGCGGCAGTTCCAGACGACCGGCAACCTCGCCGAGGCCGAGGCGCGCCGCGCCGTCCTCGTCTTCTGGGAGGGGCGGATCGTCCCGGGCGGCATCGGCGTCCCCTCGACGCAGTACGTCGACGGCGCCGACGGGGTCCCCGACGAGACGGACGTCCTCGCCTGCCTCGACGACGCCCTCGCGCGCGCCCCGATCGACCCCGACCGCGTCTCGCTCGCCGGCTTCTCGCAGGGGGGGCGCGGCGCGCTCGAGGTCGGGCTCCTGAACCCGACCCGCTTCGCGGCTCTCGTCGACGCCGCCGGGCCGACGGACGCCTTCCAGGGGCAGCTCTGGTCTCCGTCGTTCCCCGACTACCTCTCGGCCGCCGGAGGCCCCGCCTCTCTCGGCGGCGAGGTCCTCGCCCGCTGGTACGAGCTCTCGCCCCGCTTCCTCCTCCCGAACGCCCGGAACCTCTTCGTCGCCGTCCTCCACGGGCAGGCCGACGACAACGTCCCCGACGCGGCCGCCTACTTCTCGTACCGCAACGGCCATCACGTCTCCGTCACCCCCGGCTTCACCGACGCGCGCGGCCGCACGCCGACGCTCTCCGAGCTCCACGACGCCGACCCCGGCGGGTACGCCTTCTCGACCTCCTTCCCGGAGGGGGTCGGGCACGACCAGCCGGCGCTCCTTCCCCCCGGCGTCCTCTTCGACGCCGCGCTCGGGAAGGCCCGCGCCGCGCGCCCCGAGCGCGTCGTCGGCGTCTCGTACGGCGCGCGCGAGAGGACGTTCCACTGGGCGCGCCTCGCGCGCCTCTCCGCGCCCGACGGCGCGCGCGTCCTCCTCGACGCGAGGGCCGACGCCGGAGCGAACGCGATCGACCTCGCCTTCGAGGGCGCCTCGCGCGTCCGCCTCGACCTCGCCGCCGCGGGCCTCGACGCCTCGCACCGGCTCGAGCTCCGCCTCTCGGGCGCTCCGCGCCTCGACCTCGCCCTCTCCGGCCCCTTCGTCCCGAGCGTCGTCGCGACGCTCGACGGCGCGGCGATCGCCCCCGCGCGCACGGCCGACGGGCT
>JBDIBE010000259.1:0-5142 GCA_039812785.1 Thermoanaerobaculia bacterium
TTCGTCTCTCTCGCGCTGCTCGGCGCCGCGGCGATCGCGGCCGTCGCCGCCGCGCGCTGGGCGACGCCCGCGTTCGAGCCGGAGGAGGAGGTGACCGAGTTCTCGATCCCCGTCCGGGGCCTCGTCTCGCTGAGCCTCTCCCCCGACGGCCGCCGGCTCGGCTGGGTGTCGCGCACGAACACCGACGCCCCTTCCTCCCCGTGGGACGAGGTGGGCGGTACCGGCGACGCGACCCGCTCGCTCTGGGTGCGGGACCTGGAGCACCGGATGCCGCGCGAAATCGTGCGCGACACCGACCTGCGGCGCGCCTTCTGGTCTCCGGACGGCTCCCAGGTCGCCGTCCAGATCGGCGAGAAGCTCTGGCGCGTTCCCGTGGCGGGCGGTGAGCGGACCCCGATCTGCGACCTGCCGGCGATCAAGGACGTCGCCGGCCGCACGGTGCTCGACGCCGTCTGGCGCCGCGACGACACCCTGCTCTTCGCCGCGTGGCGCGGCGGGATCTACCGGGTCGCGGCGCAGGGCGGCGAGCCGGTGCTGCACGTCCCGATCGACCCCGCGGTCGACGTCGACTTCCACCGGATCGTTCTCCTGCCGGACGGCGAGAGCCTTCTCCTGCAGGTCCACCGGCAGCAGGGAGAGTCCGACGTCCGGCTGCCCAGCGGGCGTCTCGAGCTGTTTCGGGACGGGCGTCGGCAGCCCCTCGCGGGCGCCGAGGGGCTGGGCGAGGTCGATCCCGTCGGCGTCTCGCGCGGGATGCTGCTCGTGGCGAGGGCCGAGAGCGCCGAGACCCCGCTCTGGGGGCTGCCGTTCGACGCGGGGCGCGGCGTCATCACCGGACCGAAGTCGATCCTCATCCCGCGCGTCGACAGGGCGGCCGTCGGCGCCGACGGCACCCTCGCCTGGGTGGCGGCGGGCGAGCGG
Organism: Thermoanaerobaculia bacterium; assembly: GCA_039812785.1. Lineage (GTDB taxonomy): Bacteria > Acidobacteriota > Thermoanaerobaculia > UBA5066 > UBA5066 > UBA5066. Next base: position 922 of record JBDIBE010000259.1, read on the forward strand.
CCGAGCGTGGTCGCGCGCGTCGATCGCACGGGCGCCGAGGTCGCGCGGCTCGGCGAGCCGCACCCGCACCTCGACCGTCAGGCGCTCTCGCCCGACGGCACGCGGCTCGCCGTCGTCCTGAACCTCGACGAGCTCTGGGTGAGAGACCTCCGGCGCGGCACGCTCACCCGGCTGGCGAAGGAGGAGGGCGAGTTCGTCGAGGACCCGCAATGGTCGCCGGACGGGCGGACCCTCTACTACACCGTCGGCTTCACCTCCCGCTTCCGGAGCGTCCGCGCCGATCCCGGCGCGACTCCCGAGACGCTGCTGGACGACGCCTATCGCGCCTTCCTTTCGCCGGACGGCGGCGGCATCCTCCTGTTCAAGGCGAGCTTCCGGCTCGCAGACGACTCCGGCCTCTACTGGGAGCCGTTCGACGCGCAGGGGCGGCGGGGCCCGAGGCGGCGGATCCGCCGCGGGTTCGACACGCTCGGCCGGCTGGCGCCGGGCGGACGGCTCCTCGCCTTCAGCGAGCTCACGAACGGCCGGCGCGAGGCCTTCCTCACGACCTTCCCGGCGGCGGACCAGACGATCCAGCTCTCGGCGGGCGGCGGCGGCACGCCGCAGTGGAGCGCCGACGGCCGGACCGTCTACTACCTCGCCGGAAGGGCGCTGATCGAGGTGGGGGTCGGCCTCGACGCCTCGGGACGGCCGACCGCCACTCCCGAACGCAGGCTGTTCGACCTCGACGCCTCGGGCCTCAAGCCCGCCGGCTGGCAGACCGCACCCGACGGCAGCGGCTTCCTCTTCCTGAAGTCGCTCGCCACCGACGCGCGCGAGGAGATCGTCGTCGCGAGCCACGGGCTCCGGCGCACGAAAGGCCCGGCGAGGTGACCGTCGGCCCCGGCGTCCGCCTCGGCGCCTTCGAGATCACCGCCTGCCTCGGCGAGGGCGGGGCCCTCGCCAGGGCGGCCGACACGACGGGCTCGCCGAGCGCGACGGGCGCCGGTGCACAATCGAACCGATGAGCTCCGCCTCCCGCCGCCGCGAGGAGCTCGAACGGATCCGCGACGCTGCTCTCGCGGCCGTCGAGCCCGCGGCTGCCGTCGCCCGTTTCCTCTCGCGGGAGGGAGACGTCCTGCGGGCCGGCACGACGCCGGTCCCGCTCCTCCCGGGCGCGTCGCTGAGGCTCGTCGCCGCGGGGAAGGCCGCCCCGGCGATGACGGAGTCGGCCGCGCGGATCCTCGGCCCGCGCCTTTCGGACGCCGTGCTCGTCACGAAGGGCGGGCACCTCGCCGGACGAACTCTTCCCCTGGCGGTCCGCGCGATCGAGGCGGGCCACCCGGTCCCCGACGAATCGGGGCTCGCCGCCGCGGCGGCGATCGAGGAGCTCCTCGCCGGCGCTCGCGAGGGAGACGTCGTCGTCGCGCTCCTCTCGGGCGGAGCCTCGGCGCTCCTCGCCGACCCCGCGGAAGGGATCTCCCTCGCCGATCTCGCCGCGACGACCGGCCTTCTCCTCCGCTCGGGGGCGTCGATCGTCGAGCTGAACGCCGTCCGGAAACACCTCTCGCGCCTCAAGGGGGGCCGATTCGCTCGCCTCGCCGCCCCGGCGACGCTCGTCGCGCTCGTCCTCTCCGACGTCGTCGGCGATCCGCTCGACGCGATCGCATCGGGGCCGACCGTCCCCGACCCGACGACGTTCGCCGAGGCGTGGGCGGTCGTGGAGCGGCGCGGCCTCGCCGATCTCCTCCCGCAGTCCGTCCGGCGTCGCCTCCGCGAGGGCGTCGACGGGCGGGTCGAGGAGACGCCGAAGCCGGACGACCCGCTCTTCGCGCGCGTCCTGACCGTCGTCGTCGGCTCGAACCGCCTCGCGGCCCTCGCCGCGGCGCGCGCGGCGCGCGAGCTCGGGTACGGGGCGCAGGTCGTCTCCACGCACGTCGAGGGAGAGGCGCGGGAGGTGGGGCGCGTCGTGGCGGCGCTCGGCCGGAGCGTCCTCGCCGACGGCGATCCCCTTCCCGCCCCGGCGTGCCTCGTCCTCGGCGGCGAGACGACGGTCACGGTGAAGGGGACGGGGCGCGGCGGACGGAACCAGGAGCTCGCGCTCGCGGCCGCGATCGCTCTCGACGGGATCGAGGGCGTCTGGGTGATGGCGCTCGCCACGGACGGCACGGACGGCCCGACCGACTCCGCGGGCGCGATCGTCGACGGAGGCACCGCCGCCGCGATCCGCGCGGCCGGGATCGACCCGGTCGCCGCGCTCGCCGTGAACGACTCCGGCCCGGCCCTCGAGGCCGCCGGCGCACAGATGCGGACCGGACCGACGGGGACGAACGTGAACGACCTCTACGTCGTTCTCGCCCGCCCCTGATCGACGCCGACGCGGGTCGACACCCCCGCCGCCTTCGGGCACGATCCCCGTCGAGGAGGCCGCCGTGCCCGCATCGATGACCGCCGCCGAGCTCTCGGCCCTCGTCTCCCGCGTCTTTCAGCCGACCCCGGACGACGCCCGCCTCGGCGTCATGATCGACCTGCCGGACGGGAAGGTCCCCGACGACGCCTCCTGGGCGGCCCGCCGGGCGATCGCCGCGGAGTGGGTCGAGCTCCTCGCCGGCGCGGGCGAGGGCTACGAGACGTCGCTCCTCCTCTACCCGAACGTCCACACGAACAACGGCGACCTCCCCGCCCGCTGCTGGATCCACCCGGGCGGGCCCGTCCCGTCGACGGCCGCGGAGCTCGACTCCGCCGCGTCGGTGCCGATGGACGCGGTCTTCGACACCTTCCCTATGCTCCTCGCGCTGACGAAGTTCAGCTCGACGGCGCCGCTCAAGGTGGCCGCCCGGAGGCACCCGATGCGCGCCGCGACGATGCCGGGGTTTTCGGCCGAGATGATCCCCGCCCTGAGGATCGACTACGCGGAGGTGAACCGGCGGGTCGACGTCCTCAAGGCGCTGCTCGATCGGGCGACGGGAGCGGACCTCGTCTTCCGGCACGCCGGGGGCGAGGACCGCCTCCACCTCGACCTCCGCCACCGGACGGCGCACGCCTCGGGAGGCCTCCTCCCGAAGCGCGGCGTCGCCGGCAACCTCCCCTCGGGCGAGTCGTACGTCGTTCCCTACGAGGGAGAGGTCGAGGGCGACCCGAGCCGCTCGGCGGGGGTCCTTCCCGTCCAGTTCGGGACGGAGGTCGTCCGCTACCGCATCGAGCGGAACCGCGCCGTCGAGGTCCTCACGCGCGGCCCCGAGTCGGACCGCGAGGCCTCGCTCCTCGCGAGGGAGCCCGCCTACGCGAACCTCGCCGAGCTCGGGCTCGGCGTCCTCGCCGCGTTCGGCGTCAAGCCCGTCGGCGCGGTCCTCCTCGACGAGAAGCTCGGCCTGCACATCGCGTTCGGCCGGAGCGAGCACTTCGGGGGCCAGGTCGGCCCGTCGGCCTTCTCGTCCCCCGAGGCCGTCGTCCACATCGACCGCGTCTACGTGCCGGAGACGCAGCCCGACGTCGTTCCCCGGAGCGTCGACCTCCTCCTCGACGACGGGACGACGGTGGCGCTGATGCGCGACGGCGAGTTCGGGCCGGTCTTCTGAGGCCGACGGGGATGCGCGCGCGCCATGCCGCCACCTTCGTCCTCGGGCTCTTCGTCGCCGGGTGCTCGGCAGGCCCCGCCGCGAAGGCCCCCGTCCCGGCGGCGGCCGCTCCCGCCCCGGCTCCGCCGGCGGGGAGCCTCTTCTCGACGATCCCCTGCGGGGAGACGGCGCTCGGCCGCACGTGGGCGAGGCTCCTGCCCGAGGCGCGGACGCGCTTCCCCGGCCTCGACCTGACGATGAGAGAGGACCTCCACGTCACCGTCGTCTACGTCGGCCCCGGGTGGAAGCGCGAGGACCTCGGCCGGATCCGCGCGCTCGCCCTCGTCGCGCCGCGCGAGCCCTTCACGTCTCGCCCGGAGGTCGTCCGCTTCGGCGCCACGGGGCACGTCGTCGTCGCGGAGCTGAAGGACGCTCCGGCGGCGTGGCGCGACGAGGTCGGCGCGGCGAAGGCGGAGATGAACCGGCTCGGCCTGAAGAGGCCGGAGCGCTACGACGCCGAGTTCCGCCCCCACGTCACGCTCGCGACGTCGCGGCGCCGGCCGCCCGAGGCGGCCGACTCGGCCGAGCTCGACGCGTTCCGGGCGTGGGTCGCGGCGAAGGCAGCGGCCGCCCCGGCCGCGCTCGCCGTCGCGCCGGCGCCGGGCACGCCCGTCCGCCTCTGGCT
>JBDIBE010000260.1:0-5141 GCA_039812785.1 Thermoanaerobaculia bacterium
ACGGTCTGGCACCTGCCGGTCGGCACGGCCGCCGAGGCCGCCTCCTTCCTCGAGCGCGCGGGGCTCCCCCGGCAGGCCGCCGAGCGGCTCGCGTCGCGCGCCGAGCCCGGGCCGGACGGGCTCCTCGCCGTCGCTCCGGACGACGACTTCGTGATCGGCCTCTCCCCCGAGACGCGCCTGTCGCTCTACGGCGCGCTCGCCCGCGTCGCGGCGAACACGGAGATCGCCTGGCCGATGCGCCTCGGCAAGCGGGCGCCCGTCGGCTGGCTCGACGGAGCGGACCTGCGGCCGGAGACCGTCGACCTCGTGCGCCGCCTGATCTACCGGGTCGCCGGCGTCGAGCTGCTCGCCGACCTCGAGCTCGTCCGCCGCCGCCTCGGGGACGCCGAGGAATCGAACCGCCTGTACCGCGCGCTCTCGCGCGAGGCGACGCTCATCGCCTACCTCGTCGTGCGTCCGGGCGACGACGTGCGGAGGATCGCGGCGTACTGGGGGGCGCCCGACAGGGACGAGGCCCTCTCCACCCTTCTCGACGCGACGCTGCACGGGGGCGCGCCCCGCCCCTTGCCCGTCGGCATGCTGCTTCCCCGCTTCGCCCGCGACCGGCTCCATCGCTACTGGAGGCCGACCGACCCCCCGTCGCCGCACTGCCACTACACCGCGCTGAACTTCTTCAGCGAGGTCCCCGACGCCCGCTTCATGGACCTCGGAGAGGTGGCCGCCGAGATCGAGCGCTCGTACGATCCCGTCCCGGCCGGCGCGCCGCAGCTCCTCGGCGACCTCGTCGTCCTGCGCCGACCCGAGGGGATCATCCACAGCTGCAACGTCCTGGCGGGAGACCTCGTCTTCACGAAGAACGGGGCGGCGCTGGGGCAGCCGTGGCACCTCGCGTTCCTCTCGGACCTCGTCGCGTACTACTCCTACCCCGATCCCGTCGAGGTCACCGTCCTCCGGCGGCGCGACCGCGCCGCCCTCGCCGCGGCCGCGGCGGCCCCCGGACCCTAGCCCAGCGCCAGCACGAGGGCTTCCCGCCTCCGGTCGAGGAACCGGGCGGCGGCCGGCAGGACGAGGCTCCGGTAGGCCAGCAGGGTGAGGCCCAGGGCCAGAAGCATCACCGGCACGAGCGCGGCCGGCGTCCGCCACGCGCACAGCGCGTAGATCCCTCCGAAGAAGGCGACGGCGAGGACGGAGGCCGCCACTCCGACCCAGCCGACGAGGGACGCCTGGCTGGCGTTCCGGAAGGAGTCGCGCGGCAGCGGCCTCGGGAGCCAGGCGCTCGTCCAGTGCCCGAGGCCGGCGGTCGCGAGCGAGACGCATGCCGCGAGGCAGAGTCCGGCCGGCGCGTGGACGGGCGACAGCCCTCCGCCCGGCCAGGAGAGGAGCAGCAGGAGGAGGACCTGGGCCCCCTGGTAGAGGGCCATGCCGCGGAGCTTTCCCCGGAGGAGGTCCTCGGCGCCGATGGGGAGGAGCAGGAGGGCTTTCACGCCCGGGCCGTCCAGGCCGAACTGGTTCAGGTGGAGCCGCGCCGAGCTGAGGGACAGGTAGACGAGCGCCGAGGTGATCGACCAGGGCTGCGACCCGCCGAGAACGGACGGGGCGGCGCCCCGGAAGAGGCACACGGCGAGCAGCGGCATGAGGAAACCGAGGCGGCCCGGGTGACTCGAGACGAGCGAATGCCAGTGGAGCCGGGCGACGCCCCGGGCCGGCGAGGTGAAGGTCCAGAGGCGTTCCCGACCGCCGGGCGACCCGCGCCGCGCTCGCGGCTCCGCGTCCCGTCGCAGGACCCACGCCGCCGCGAGGACGAGCAGCGCGGCGCTGGCCGCCGCGGGGAGCTGACGGCCGAGAGCGGGTCGCCACTCTCCCCGGGCGGCGTCGCCGAGACCGAGCGCCGCCTGGCACGGAGGGAGGAGCTTCGCGAAGCGGACCACGCGGGACGTGTCCCGTCCCGGGGAGACCGCCGCGCCGGTCGCGGCCTCCACGACGCGCGCCGCCCTCCCCGGGCGCTTCGGAGCGAGGAGGGGTCCGAGGACGGCGACGAGCCCGAGGACGAGGAGCCCCGTCCGGATGCTCTTCACGACGTGCGCCGCGAGGCTCCCGACGAGGTGCTGGAGACAGAGCTGCGACACCATGGCCGAGGCCCAGACGACCGGGAGGAGCGGGAGCGTCCTCGGCTGGGCGATCCCGACGCCCGAAAGGATCGCGGCCGACAGGGGCGCCGTGAGGATGGGGAACGCCGTGGCGAGGCTCGCGACGAGCTCGGCCGCGAGCAGGTCTCGCAGGCGCAGCGGGTACGCCTTCGCCGCTTCCCACGCGAGGGTCCGGCTTCCCCCGAGGATCCCGCCCAGGACGCCGCAGACCACGCTGAGGACCCCCAGGATTCCGCCGAGGGCGAGGGCGACCGACGGCTGCCCGATCTCCGGACCGAGCGAGACGCCCAGGAGCGCACCGCCGCCGACGATCAGGACACCCAGGACCAGGCCGAGCAGCGCGGCGAGCGCCGCCGCGGCGAATCGGCCCGACTCCCCGAGCTCCCGCGCTCCCCGGTTCCAGGCGGCCTGGAGATGGGCCGAGAGGAGGGCCCGGACGGGAGACGCTAGAGCCACGAGAGCGTACCGTCCTGCGCCCCTCCCACGAGGCCGAGGAAGAGGCTCTCGAGGTTCTCCGCCCCCTCGCGCGCCCGAAGCTCCTCGAGCGGCCCGAAGCCGAGAAGCCGCCCCTCGTCCAGGATCGCGACGAGAGGGCAGAGCTTCTCCACGACCTCCATGATGTGGCTCGTGAGGACGAGCGTGACGCCGCGGCTCTGGAGCGACTGGAGGATCTCCCGGATCGTCCGGCTCGTCACGGCGTCGATCCCCTCGAAGGGCTCGTCGAGGAAGACGACCTGCGGCGCGTGGATGAGCGCCGCGCACAGGCTCAGCTTCTTCTTCATCCCGTAGCTGTAGTCGGCGACGAGCGCCCCGCTCGCGGGCGCCAGGTCGAGCTTGGCGAAGAGCTCCTCCCGCCGGGAGTCCGCGACCTCGTCCGTCAGCCCGTACATCCGGCCGACGAAGCGCAGGTACTGCGGCCCGGTGAGGTATTCCAGCAGGGCCATCTCCTCCGGCATGACGCCGATCTGCCGCTTGACGGCGATCGGCTCCGCGGCGAGGTCGCGGCCGAGGACGCGGATCGCGCCTGCGGTCGGCCGCAGGAGGCCGGTGACCATCTTGAGCGTCGTGCTCTTCCCCGCGCCGTTGCGCCCGAGGAGGCCCACGAAGGCGCCGCGCTCGAGGCGAAGGGTCAGGTCGTCGACCGCCGTCGTGTCGCCGAATCGCTTGGTGAGGCTGGTCAGCTCCAGCGCGGGGGGCCCGCTCGACATTCGAAGCAGGATACCGGAGGGGCTTCGGGAAGGAGCCGAGGACTCGCGCGGCCGGCTCCGAGAACGCGGAACGGCTCCTCAGCCCGTCGGCAGCCTCTCGTGACGGAACGGCCTCCCGCCGGGGCCGTACGTCGCGGAGACCTGCCCGTGCCCGCGAAGGAGCCAGCGGTAGGTGACGAGCCCCTCGAGGCCGACCGGCCCGCGGGCGTGGATCTTCCCCGTCGCGATGCCGACCTCGGCGCCGAGGCCGTAGCGATAGCCGTCGGCGAAGCGGGTCGAGGCGTTGAGGAAGACGCCCGCGGCGTCGACCTCCGCGAGGAAGCGCTCGGCCGCGAGCCGGTCGTCCGTGACGATCGCCTCCGTGTGCCCCGAGCCGTACCGGTTCACCCAGGCGATCGCCTCGTCGAGGCTCCCGACGACCTTCACCGAGACGACGGGCGCGCCGTACTCCGTCCGCCAGTCGTCCTCCGTCGCCGCGGCGACGGGGAGGCCGTGCGCGGCCGCGCGCGTCTCCTCGCAGCCGCGCACCTCGACTTCCTTCGCGACGAGGCTCCCGAGGAGCGGGAGCATCACCTCCGGGACCGCCGCCTCGTGGACGAGGACGGTCTCGACGGCGTTGCACGCCGCCGGGTAGGTGAGCTTGGCGTCGAGGACGATCGAGATCGCCATCGCCGGGTCGGCCGCGGCGTCGACGTAGACGTGGCAGACCCCCTCGGCGTGGCCGAGGACGGGGATGCGCGTCCTCTCCTGGATCGACCTCACGAGCGCGTTGCCGCCGCGCGGGACGACGAGGTCGACGAGGTCGTCGAGCGCGAGGAGCGCGCCGACGGCGGCGCGGTCGGCGACCGACTGGACGGCGTCCGCCGGGAGCCCCGCCTCCGCGAGGCCCGCGCGGATCGCCGCGACGAGCGCGGCGGTGCTCCGCGCCGACTCGCGGCCCCCCTTGAGGATCACGGCGTTTCCCGACTTCACGGCGAGCGCGGAGATCTGCGTGACGGCGTCGGGGCGCGACTCGAAGACGACGGCGAGGACCCCGAGCGGGCAGGAGACCTTCTCGAGGACGAGCCCGTCGTCGAGGAGCGTCCGCGCGAGGAGCCTCCCTGCCGGGTCCTCGAGGCGCCCGACGGAGCGGACCCCCTCGACCATCGCCGCGAGCTTCTTCGGGTCGAGCGCGAGGCGCGCGAGAAGCGCTTCCTCCAGCTCGCCGCGCGCGACGAGCGCCTCGGCCTCGGCGACGTCCTCGGCGTTCGCCGCGAGGATCGCCGCCGCGTCCGCCTCGAGCCGCCGCGCGCCGGCCTCGAGGCCGGCGTCCTTCGCGGCGGCCTTCAGCGCGGCGAGGCGGCGGGCCGCCCCCTTCGCCCGTTCGGCGATCGCCCGGACGGCCCCGGCGTCCGCGCTCACGACGGCGCCCCGTCCCGGAGGACGACGTTGTTCCGCGTCACGAGGGCGTCGTAGCCCGCCTTCCCGACACGCGCCTCGCCCGAGCGGCGGCCGACGAGCTTCTCGGCGTCGGCGCGGTCCCAGTTCACCTGGCCGCGCGCGAACTCGCGCCCCTCGGCGTCGAGGATCCTCACGACGTCCCCCTTCGCGAACTCCCCCTCGAGCGCCGTGACGCCCGCCGGGAGGAGCGAGGCTTTGCCCGAGACGAGCGCGGCCCGCGCCCCCTCGTTCACGCGGATCGCGCCGGAGGGAAGCGCCGCCCACGCGATCCATCGGCGCTTGCCGGTGAGCGAGCTCTTCGGGAGGAAGAGCGTCCCGACGTCGGCCCCCGCGAGGACCTCCTCGA
>JBDIBE010000261.1:0-5122 GCA_039812785.1 Thermoanaerobaculia bacterium
CGCGCGGAGCCCGGCCCGGAGGAACGGCTCGACGGCCGCGAAGCGGCGCGCGACGACGAGCGCGGCCTCCCGCGCCCACGCCGGGTGGCTCGCCTTCCGGAGCCGCTTCGTCAGCTGCCCCGTGTCGATCGACACCGGGCAGGCCGTCGCGCAGAGGCCGTCGACGGCGCAGGTGTCGACGACCGCGTAGGGGAACTCCGCCTCGAGCGCGGCGAGGAGAGGGGCGCTTCCGCCCTCCTGCTCGAGGCGCGTCATCTCGCGCCGGAGGACGATCCGCTGCCGCGGGGTCACCGTCAGCTCGCGGCTCGGGCACCTCGGCTCGCAGTAGCCGCACTCGATGCACTTGTCGACCTCCTCCTCCACGGACGGCATCGGCTTGACGTCCTTCAGGTGGCAGGAGGGGTCGGGGTTGAGGATGACGCCCGGGTTCAGGATCCCGTCCGGGTCGCAGAGCCCCTTCAGCCGCCTCATGACGTCGAGCGCCTCGGGGCCCCACTCCGTCTCCACGAACGGGGCCATGTTCCGCCCCGTGCCGTGCTCGGCCTTCAGCGCCCCGTCGTACTTCCCGACGACGAGCGCGACGACGTCGTCGATGAGGCGCGCGTACCGGTCGACCTCGGCCTTCTCGTTGAACGACTGCGTGATCACGAAGTGGAGGTTCCCGTCCTTCGCGTGGCCGAAGAGGATCGCCTCGGGATAGCCGTGCCTCGCGAAGAGGCGGGTGAGGTCGACGGCGGCGTCGGCGAGCCGCTCGACCGGGAAGGCGACGTCCTCGATGAGGACCGTCGTCCCGCTCCGGCGCGCCGCGCCGACCGATGGGAACGTCCCCTGCCGCACCTTCCAGAGGAGCGCCTGCTCGAGCGGGTCGTGCGTGAAGCCCGCCGGCTCGAGGAGCGCGAGGGGCGCCGTCGCCTCCGCCGCGACCTCCTCGAGCTTCCCGCGCGCGGCCTCCTCCACCGCCTGGTACTCGACGAGGAGCGCCGCCGTGCCGTCGGGAACGCCCCGGATCGAGGGCGGGACTCCCGCCTGGCCCTCGACGGAGCGGAGCGAGGCGCGGTCGAGGAGCTCGAGCGCCTTCGCCCCCGAGTCGCGGAGCGGGACGATGGCGGCGCAGGCGGCGTGCATCGACGGGAAGAGGAGGAGGCCCGTGTACTTCACCGGGAGGTCGGGCACCGTGGAGAGGACCGCCTCGGCGATGAAGGCGAGCGTCCCCTCCGAGCCGACGAGGAGGTTCCGGAGGATCTCCACGGGCCGATCGAAGTCGAGGAAGGCGTTCAGCGAGTAGCCGGTCGTGTTCTTCATCCGGTACTTCGACCGGATGCGCGCGGCGAGCGGCGCGTTCCCCTCGACCTGCGCCTTCAGCTCGAGGAGCCCCGCCCAGAGCGCCGGCTCGGTCTCGCGGAGGCGCGCGTCGGCGTCGGTCGCGCCCGTGTCGATCCGCGTCCCCGAGGGGAGGACGAACGTGAGCGACTCGAGCGTGTGGTAGGCGTTCTGCGCGACGCCGCAGCACATCCCGCTCGAGTTGTTCGCGAGGATGCCGCCCATCGTGCAGGCGCCGATCGAGGCCGGGTCGGGCCCCATCTTCGCGCCGTACGGCCGGAGGGCCGCGTTGACGGAGGCCCCGAGGACGCCGGGCTGCGTCCGGAAGCGCCTTCCACCCTCCTCCACCGTCACGGCCCTGAAGTGCCGCGCGACCTCGACGAGGATCCCGTCCGTCACCGCCTGCCCGGAGAGCGACGTCCCCGCGGCCCGCAGCGTGACGGGGACCTTCGTCTCGCGAGCGAGGCGGAAGAGCGCGGCGACCTCGTCGGCCGACGAGGCGAGGACGACGGCCCGCGGGACGAGCCGGTAGAAGCTCGCGTCGGAGGCGAAGGCGATCCTCTCGAGGGGCCGGTCGAGGACGCGCTCCGGCGCGGCGATCCGCTCGAGGGCGGCGCGGAGCGCGGCCGCGCGAGGGTCGACGTGACGAGCGGCCGGGCTCCTCATCGCGGCGGGCCGGCGGGAGTCGGCGAAGGCGAAGGTGCCACGACGGGAGCCGGCTCGGGGACGGGCAGGGCCGGGGCGCCCTCCGGCGCGCCGCCGCTCCCCGGCTCCCCGGCTCCTGCGGCATCGGCCTCACCGGCCTCGCCCTCCCCCTCCGCGGCCGCCCCGGGCTCCTCCTCACCCGCCGCGTCGGGCGGCGTCCAGCGGAGTCGGAGCGGCGCGGCGAGCTCGGCCTGGAGCTCCTCGTCGGTCAGCATCTCGACGGAATGGAGGCGGTAGAGGACGCCGTTGACGAGGCGCGAGAACCCGCGCGTCAGGACGCCGCTCGCGAACGAGGACTGGTACTTGACCGGACCGGGGATGAGGGCGACGAGGAAGGCGCACTCGCGCGGCGTCAGGTCCGATGGGTTCTTGCCGAAGTAGTGGCGCGCGGCGGGGCCGATGCCGTGGATCCCCGGGCCCCACTCGATGACGTTGAGGTAGATCTCGAGGATCCTCTTCTTCCCGAGCGACGGCTCGAGGAGGAGCGCGAGCGCCGCCTCCTGGAGCTTTCGCCGGTAGCTCCGCTCGCGGCTGAGGAAGAGGTTCTTGGCGAGCTGCTGGGTGATCGTCGAGGCCCCGCGCGACCTCTCGCCGCGGACCCAGTTGATCGACATCGCGACCGGGATCTCGGAGAGGTCGAGCCCGGGGTGCCCCCAGAAGTTCGCGTCCTCCGAGATCAGGAGGGCCCGTATGAAGAGCGGCGGGACTTCCTCGAGCGGGACGAAGTCGGGGCTCTCCGGATCGACCGCGACGAGCACCTCGCGCCCGTCGCGTCCCGTCATCACGCGCCGGAACGGCCCGCGGAGGCGCTGCAGCTCGGGAAGCGGCCGGGAGGGCGGGCGGAAGTCGAGGCGCTCCTCGACGACGATCGACTTCGGGTCGAGCATCCGGCCGGTGACCCGCATCGCGAGCTCGGCGCTTCCGAGGTCCCCCCCGCCGACGGCGAGGTCGAGGCCGGAGGCCGAGAGGAGCGGCGCGAGATCGAGGCGGGGCACCTCGAAGGCGACGTCGAGCCAGGCGTCGCGCGGGGCCCAGGCGACGACGCCGCGCCCCGCTCCGCGAAGCCCCGCGGCGCTGCCGGCGACGCAGTCGACCTCGACGAGTCGGTCGTCCCGGTACAGGACGCCCGAGGCGGACCCCTCGGCGTCGAACGCTCCCCCGAGGGCGGCGGGGCCGCCGTCGTCACCCGGGGGCGCGGCGAGCCGGACCCTCCGGAAGAGGAGGTTCGTCTCCACGGCGAGGCCGGCGCCCGCGGGCGCGACGGAGACGACGCCCGAGGCGATCCCGAGGTCGCCGACGAAGGCGCCGTCACGGCGGAGGAGCACGAGCCGTGTCAGGTCGAGCCGGTCGAGGCGGATGCGCACGCCGCCCGGCGTCAGGCGCTCGAGGGCGACGTTCCCTTCCCCGTCCCGCCCGGTAAGGCGGATCGCGCCGGCGGAGGCGGAGACGTCCCACGAGCTCGGCGCGAGGCGAAGCGCGACGCCGTGCGGCAGCGTGGCCTCGAGGGTCCCGAGCTCGACGCGGCGGAGCCGGCCGAGCTTCCCTTCGCCGAAGAGGCCCGTCCGGACGCCGAGGCGGTCGAGGCGAAGCGCCGCGCCGTGGCCCCGGACCGTCACGTCCGAAAGCGTCGCCCGGAACGGGAGGCGGACGCGGACGCGCCCGACGGCGAGGTCGAATCCGCGGGCGGCGGCGGCCGCGACGAGCTGCTGCCTCACCTTCCCTTCGAGCGCCGCCTCGACGAGCGCCACGGCGCCGCGGAGGGCGGCTCCGGCCGCGAGGGCGGCGAGGGCGAGGAGGAGGGAACGTCGGACGCGCGGCATGCGGAGCTCCGACTTTACCGGGATGCGCGGCCGAGCGGGCGGTGATACTCCGCTCGTGGGGCCCGCCTTTCCCTCCGCCGAGTCGCTCGCCCTCGACGACCTGATCCTGGGCCGCGGCGTGAAGCGCGGCCGGCACGAGCTCCCGCGCGGGCTCGAGGGCCCCTTCCGGGAGCGGCTCGCCGCGCTCGGCTTCGCCGAGACGACGGTCGGCGGAGTCGAGATCCCGGTCGGCGTCCGCGTCCCGGCCTGGCTCGTCTCCCCGGGCCTCGCCGACTTCGGGACCGTCTTCTGGGAGCTCTTCACCGAGACCTCCCGCCGGAAGCTCTTCGGCTCGGAGGTCAGGAACGCGAAGGGAGACTGGGAGATCCAGATTCCCCCTTCCTCGCCGCGCCGGATCTGGGCGGGGCTCCGCCTCGCCGAGGAGTACGACGCCTCCCGCCCCGTCGGGATGTACTGACCCTTGACGCGGCGCCGCACGCCACCTACGGTTGGGCGGGGGGCGAGGAGAGGAATGGACCAGGAAGAGAAGTCCGAAAGGAGCCGCGCGCAGATCCTCGAATCGGCGCTCGACCTCTTCTCGCGACAGGGGTACCGGGGCACCTCGATCCGCGACATCTCGCGCGCCGCCGGCGTCTCCACGGGCGCCGTCTACCACCACTTCGACGACAAGGAGCAGATCTTCGACACGCTCCTGTCGCAGTACTGGGCGGCGATCGAGGCTCCCGACTTTCCCTTCAACCGGGCCCTCGCCTCGGGCGCCTTCCCCGACCGCCTCGAGGAGCTCGCCGAGGCGGCCGAGGAGAGCGTGAAGCTCTGGGAGCGCCACGTCGCGCTCATCTACGTCGACGTCGTCGAGATGAAGGGGACGCACATCCAGCGCTTCTACGGCGCGATGGCGGGCCGCTTCGACGCCTTCCTCAAGCGCTACCGCGCCAAGGACGACTTCGGGGCGCGGCTCGCGCCCGAGGTCGAGCCGCTCTCGGCCGTGATGCTCGCGAGCCGGATCTTCCTCCAGTACTACGCGGTCGAGATCCTCTTCCGCGTGCCCGACCAGTTCGGCAAGCCGTCGAAGGACGCGATCCGCGACATCGCGGAGATCCTCCGCCGCGGCATGCTGCGCGGCGGCGCCACGACGAAGGGCTGACGGTTCAGCGCCGCCCGCCGCGCGACGCGACGAGAGCGGCGAGGACGAGCGCGAGGGCGAGGAGGCCCGCGCCTGCGGCCGCTCCGCCGGCGGCCGTCCCCGCAGGGACCGGCTCGACGGCCGCGCGCGGCAC
>JBDIBE010000262.1:0-5111 GCA_039812785.1 Thermoanaerobaculia bacterium
CGGATCTGGCGGGCGAGCGTCCGGGCCGCCTTCTCGGTCGCGTCCCGGACGGTCTCGGCCGGGATCTCGAGCGACATCGACTTCTTCGTCGGGGACTCTTCAACGTACGACGTGATGTTCATGGAGGTCTCTCGTTTCGGCGTGGTGCGGGAGGAGGGACTCGAACCCTCACGGGTCGCCCCACCGGATCCTAAGTCCGGCGCGTCTGCCATTCCGCCACTCCCGCGGTGCAGACGGGGAGCGGGACGTTACCACAAGGGGGGGCCGGCCCCCGGCCCCCCGGTGCGGCTCACTTCCCGGGGATCATCGGGACGTAGCTGCCGTCGTTCGTGCCGGGCCGGCTCGTCCCCCCGTCGTTGACGACCCCGTAGGCGAGGAACGGGCTCGAGCCGGAGACCCGGAAGACCCGGACGTACCCCTGGCTCAGGCCGAACCCCGAGAGGAGCTGGTTCCACTGGAACCACTGCCCGGCCTTGAGCGTGACGCTCCCCGTCCCCCCGACGCTCGCGCCCGTCGCGCCGTCGAAGACCTGAGCCTGGAGGACGATCGGGGCGCCTCCCGGCTCGGCGTGGGCGATGGCGACGTTCGTCCGCGACTCTCCGTCCTGCTTCAATCCGTAGACCCAGGCCTCCGAGGCGGCCGTCTGCGTGGAGCCGAGGCCGGAGTAGTAGACGCCGTACGAGCCGCCGTTCGGCCCCGGCGACTTCGCCCGGCCCCCGGCGAAGCCGTTCTCCGGCCGCCCCGCGGCCGAGAAGGTCGCGACGACCGCGCCGGCGTACGAGCCGCCGGCGGGGCCGACGTCGACGCCGAGGGAGCGCAGGTAGGGGATCGCCTCGACGATCTTCTGCTCGCGGGGCTGGAGGGCGTCCGACCCCGCCGACCGGGCGACGCCGTCCGCAGACGCCGACTCGAAGTAGCGGAGGTCGACGGCGACGGTCGAGGAGGACGGGTTCGTCAGGATCAGCTCCGAGCCGTAGATGCCGAGCTCGAGGACGACCGGGACGATCCGCGAGGGGACCCCCGCGGCGACCGGGATCGGGTCGATGAAGGAGCCGTCGTTCGTCCCGTTGTCGTTGAAGACGCCGTAGGCGTAGTACGGCGAGCTCCCCGAGACCCGCTCGACGAGGGCGTAGCCGTTCGTGTAGCCGGCCCGGCCCAGGACCGCGCTCAGCTGGATCCACTGGAGCGGCGCGAGCCAGTACGTCTCGGGCAGGACGTACGTCCGCCGGTCGCCGGGCGAGCCGGAGAAGAGGGTGACCCTGAGGCCGACGTCGCCCGAGGAGCCGAGGTTCACGAGGGCGAGGTTCGAGCGCGACTGCGCGTTCTCCCTCAGGCCGAAGACGTTCTGGCCGAGCGGCGTGTCCCAGGCGGACGGCACCAGGCCCGGGTAGGCGACCCCAGCGCGCCCGTCGGGGAGGAGCGCCGTCGTCCGGGCGAAGGCCGCGCCCGCGTCGGGAGACGAGAGGCCGCGGAAGCGCACGCGAAGCGTCCCGCCCTGCGAGGCGCCGGGGGCGGCCTGCGGGATGAGGAGGCCGCGGGAGCGCAGGTACGCGAGCGCATCGTCGAGGACGAGCTGCCGGCCCGCCCAGAGGTTCTCGGTGACCGTCCCCGAGCCGCTCGCGCCGAGGGCGGAGGCGGCGGTGTAGGTCAGGTCGACGGCCGCCGTCGTGTTCCCGCGGTTCACGAGGACGAGCTCGCTCCGGAACCGGGAGGAGCCGACCCCGTAGGCGTCGAGGAGGATCGGGACGACCCGCTCCGTCTCGGACGGCGTGACGGTGATCGTCGCCGTCGCGTTCGCCGAGACGCCCCCCTTGCCGTCCTCGGCGCGGTAGACGAAGGAGACCGTCCCGAGGAACCCGGGCGCGGGAGAGTAGACGAAGGCGCCCGAAGGCTGGAGGCCGAGCGACCCGCTCGCGGGCGGCGTGACGAGCACCGCGACGAGCGGGTCGCCGTCGGGGTCGGAGTCGTTCGCGAGGACGCCCGGGGGGACCGCCGCGAGAGCGTTCCCGGCCGCGATCGAGTAGCTGTCGGGAACGGCCGTCGGCGGGCGGTTCCCCGTGCCGATCGTGATCGGCTTCGTCGCGACGCTCGAGCCGTACGCGTTGTAGGCGGTGAGCCGGACGGTCAGGGTCCCCGCCCCGCCGTAGACCTTCGTCGGGTTCTGCGCCGCCGAGAAGGTCCCGTCGCCGAAGTCCCACGTCCAGCCGGTCGGTCCGCCCGTCGAGGTGTCGGTGAACTGGACCGTCTGTCCCGGGAGCGGCGAGGCCGGGGCGAAGGTGAAGCTCGCGACGGGGGCGCCTCCCGCGGAAGAGACCGTGACCTGCTTCGACGCGCTGCTCGAGCCGGAGCCGTTCGAGACGAGAAGCGTCACCGTGTACGTCCCGGAGGCGGCGTAGGCCTTCACCGGGTTCGGCGACGTCGAGTACGTCCCGTCGCCGAACGACCAGCTCCAGGAGGTCGGGCCGCCGGACGAGAGGTCGTAGAAGGCGATCGACTGGCCCGCGACGGGGGCGGGCGGGCTGAACGAGAAGTCGGCCACGGGCGCGGCCGGCTGCGTGACCGTGAAGCTCCGCGACGTCGAGCCCGAGCCCGCCGCGTTCGTCGCGGTGAGGGAGACGGTGTAGGTCCCGGAGGCGGCGTAGACGTGGGTCGGGTTCTTCAGGGTCGAGGTCCCGCCGTCGCCGAACGTCCAGGACCAGGACGTCGGCGAGCTCGTCGACGTGTCGGAGAAGTAGACCGTCTGGCCCGCCACCGGGCTCGACGGGGAGAAGGTGAAGCTCGCGACGGGGGCGACGAGCGGGGAGACCGTGACCGACCTCGTGACGTCGTCCGACCCGCCGGCGTTCGTCGCCGTGAGGACGACGCTGTAGGTCCCCGCGGCGGCGAACGCGTGGGTCGGGCTCTTCAGGGTCGACGTCCCGCCGTCGCCGAAGCTCCACGACCACGACGTCGCAGCCGGAGCCGAGGTGTCCGTGAAGCTGACGGACTGACCCGCCACCGGGCTCGACGGGGAGAAGGTGAAGCTCGCGACGGGCGGCCCGGCAGCCGGATAGGAGTACTGCGCACAGGTCGTATCCGTGCTGTTGATCACGTGACAGCACAGGTAATACATGAGCGCGCTGGAGTCGCTGACGTGGCCGAAACCGAGGCCGTGCCCCAGCTCGTGCGTGAGCATCAGCTGGTAGTTCGTCGAGCCGAGGCACCCCGCTCCGTTGTTGACGACGACGCCCCAGGCGATGATCTCCTGCCACGGCGCACCGTCGAAGGTGAACGTGCTCAAGTTGAACCACGGTCCGCCGAAGGCGAGGGTGCCGGTACATCCCGAGAGGTCGGGGATGTCGGAGCACGGGTCGTTGAAGACGACGACGTTGTGGTACCGGTCCGGCTGGTCCTGGCCGCTCGTGCAGGTGAGGGAGTAGGTGACCTGCCCCCCGTACGACAGGCTCAGGTTGGTACTGGGGACCGCCATCCAGGCGCTCACGGCTCCCGAGACCTGGCTGAACCCGCCCCCCGGGAGGCTCGAGTCGCCCGGGAGAGCCCCGGAGATCGCCACCGCCCCCCCGGTGTCGAACGTCCTCCAACGGAGGTTCCCGCTCGAACCCGACATGAACGTGCACTGGGACGGAACCGACAGCGCACTGAGCGTCCCGTCGCGAGTCAGGAGATCCTGCGGCGCGGCGATCAGGGCTGCATTCCACTCCTCGCGGCGGGATATGACCGATTCGAGGTGCTGGAGAAGCGGCGTCTCCAGCATCGGCACCAGGGCCTCGGAGGGCATCCCATCGGGCCGTGGCAGCGCTTCGAGCTGTTCTCCCTCCTCGAGCGGCACCAGGACGTTCCCCAGTGTTTCCGTCTCGACCCGCCTGAGGATTCCCCAGGAGAGGACGGTCGGCTGCCACACCCGTCCCGGCGCCGCCGTAAGAAACAGAAGGTAAGCGGTCCCGGGTTCGAAGCGCGGCGAACCCGCCACGGCCCACCCGATGCCGTCCCGCTCGCCTCCCGGAGCCTCGGCCGAGAACTCGTCACCCGCGCGGAAGCCTCCGGAGACGGCCTCGTGAACGAGGAATCGGGTGCTCGTGAAGAGGAGCGGTCCACGCTGGGCCGGCCTGGATTCGAGAGCGGTCGCGAGTACCACGGCGTCCGCCCGCCGGCCCAGGTCTCCGAGGTTTCTGGGGGGTATCACGGTCGCAGCCCGGACGCTGAGGGCGGCTCCGAGCACGAACGGGAGCGCGAGGAACGCTGGCGGCACCGGCCGCCCCATCCTGGTCGTGCGAACACAGAGCCTTCTCATCCCATCCTCCCGCTCCCGTCGACGACCGGAGGGAAGCGTCCCTCCTCCCTCGCGGGTGACGTCCTCGAAGGCAGCGCACCGAACAGAAGGACCTCGCTCGGTCCCCTCTACCCTTAGTGTGGGTCCCCCACGCGGCGGACTCAACGGCCGATGTCCGGGCCCCCGAGAAACGAACCGGGGGCCGGCGTTTCCGCCGGCCCCCGGAGGGGATACTGGTGAGCCGTCAGGGACTCGAACCCCGAACCCAGAGATTAAGAGTCTCTTGCTCTACCAATTGAGCTAACGGCCCGTGGTCGCGTCCGGCCGTCCCGGACGCGGGACGCGCATTATACGAAGAGCGCTGCGGAGTTCAAGCCCCGCCCGGAAGGGCCGCCGGCTCGCCCTTCTTCCGGATCAGCTGCTTGATCTCCTGGCTCCCGAGCGGAGACGTCGCGGAGACGATCAGGGCGGCGTGCCCCGCGCCGATGTCCGGGATCGCGGCGGTCACCTTCACGAGCCCGTCCCCCCCCGTGACCGCGCGGTGGAGGATCTGCGTCGGGCCGACGTTCGAGACGATCCGGACCGTGATCTGGGCGCCCGCGACGGGGCGGTCCGTCAGGGAGGTCGCCGCCCGGACGGAGATCGGGACGTGCTCGCCCGAGACGAGCTCGCCCCCCTTCATCAGGCTCAGCTCGAGCCGCTCGGTGGCGGCCTCCGAGGCGAGGTACTCGATGATGACCTGGTCGAGCGAGCGCTCGGCGCCTCCGCCGTTCGCCGGGATGGCTCCGGAGGCCGGCGGACGGGCGACCGCCCCGGAGATCGGCAGCCGGGAGGCGGCGGG
>JBDIBE010000263.1:0-5110 GCA_039812785.1 Thermoanaerobaculia bacterium
CGCGCGCGCGGAGCACGGCGGCGCGGTCCGGCTCTCCACCGGCATCGAGGCGACCGCGTGGCCGCTCCGCGACGGCGCCCGGACGCTCGGTGTCCTCGCCGTCGCCCGCGAGGGGCCGGCAGGGCGCGGCGCCGTCGACGCCGGCTCCGAGGCGACGGGCCCCGTCGCGCTCGCCCTGGCGAAGGCGCGACTCGCCGAGACGGACCGCGAGCGGGTCGCCACGCTCCTCGCGCTCCACGAGACGGGCGTCGACCTCGGGTCGAGCCGCGAGGGGGAGGCTCTCGTCCGCTCGATCGTCGAGCGGGCGCGCGCCCTCGTCCGCGGCTCGATGGCGGGCCTCTACCTCGCCCGGCCCGACGGGAAGCTCGAGCTCGTCCTCGCGGACGGGCGGCTCGCCGCGAGCGTCGGGATCCTCCTCTCCCCTGGCGAAGGGGTCGCGGGGACCGTGGCGGCGACGCGCGAGCCGCTCCTCCTCGAGGACTACGAGGCCTGGCCGGGGAGGGCGCGCGTCTTCGCCGCCTCGGGGATCGGCTCCGTCGTCGGCGTGCCGGTCCTCTGGAGGGGCGACGTCCTCGGGGCCCTCTTCGTCGAGCACGACGAAACGGGGCGCTTTCGCGCCGCCGACGTCGAGACGGTGCGGCTCTTCGCGGAGCAGGCCGCCGTCGCGATCGCGAACTCCCGCCTCATCGACGACCTGAAGCGGGCCGCCGGCGAGCTCGCCGAGGCCTACGACGCGACTCTCGAGGGGTGGGTGAGGGCCCTCGACCTGCGCGACTCGGAGACCGAGGGGCACACGCAGCGCGTCGTCGAGGCGACGGTCGACCTCGCGCGGCGGGCCGGCGTGCCCGAGGAGGCGCTCGTGCACGTCCGGCGCGGGGCGCTCCTCCACGACATCGGCAAGGTCGGCATCCCCGACCGGATCCTCCAGAAGCCGGGGCCCCTCACGGGAGAGGAGTGGGCCGTCATGCGCCGCCACCCGCAGTACGCGCACGACGTGCTCTCCGGCATCGCCTTCCTCCGCCCGGCCCTCGACATCCCGTGGGCGCACCACGAGAAGTGGGACGGGAGCGGCTACCCGCGCGGCCTGCGCGGCGAAGAGATCCCGCTCGCGGCCCGCGCCTTCGCCGTCGTCGACATCTGGGACGCGCTCGTGTCCGACCGTCCGTACCGCAAGGCCGTCCCCGAGGAGGCCGTGCGCGCCTACCTCGGGACGCTCCGGGGGACGCACCTCGACGCGCGGCTCGTCGACCTCTTCCTCGAGGAGCCGCACGGGGCCTGAGCGCCCGGGGGCCTCAGCCCTTCTTCGGGAGGACCTCCTCCAGCTTCCTCGTCACCTCGTCGGACATCGGGTCGACGCGCGTGCCGAAGCGCGCCACGACCTTCCCGTCGGGCGCGACGAGGAACTTGTTGAAGTTCCAGGTGACGTCCCCCTCGAAGCCGGGGAGGGTCGTGAGGTAGCGGTAGAGCGGGTGGATCTCCTTGCCCTTCACCGAGATCTTCGCGAAGAGCGGGAACGTGACCCCGAACTCCTTCGTGCAGAAGGCCCGGATCTCCTCGTTCGTCCCGGGCTCCTGCCCGAGGAAGTCGTTCGCCGGGAAGGCGAGGACCTCGAAGCCGCGGTCGCGGTACTTCTCGTAGAGCTTCTCGAGCGGGGCGTACTGCTTCGTGTAGCCGCAGCGGCTCGCCGTGTTCACGAGGAGGAGCGCCTTGCCGCGGTAGTCGGAGAGCTTCTTCGGCGTGCCGTCGTTCAAAGCCATCGTGAACGCGTGGACGCCGGCGTCGCCGGCCGAGGCGGACGCAGCGAGGACGAGGGCGAGCGCGGCGGCGGGAAGAAGGCGAAGCTTCATCGCGGGGCCTCCGCGCACCTTTACGCACCCGGACGCGGGGCGGATGTCAGCGCTTCGGGTCGACGGGCGGAAGGATGACGGTCCGCTCGCCGTGCGGGGCCGGGATCGTCTGGAGCGGCGCGGTGACCGACGTCGCCTCGCCGACCGGAGGCCTCACGGGGGGCGGGGCCGGAAGGACGCTCTTCGGGGCGGGCTCCGCGACAGGGGGCGGCGGGGGCGGCGGCGCCGGAGCGTGCGGAGACGGCACCGTCGAACCGATCGGGACGGTGGCCGGCTCGGCGTGCGCCGGGGCCGCGGGGACCGGCATCGAGCCCGACGCCTCGAGGCGCTTGCCGCTCCTCATGAGGCGGAGCGTCTTGTAGCGGTCCTCGTCGACGAGCCCGTTGAACGGGTACTCCTGGCGCGAGGCCAGGATCTCGACGGCGTCGAGGGACGAGATCCCGAGCTCGCGTGCGGCGTCGCCGATCCACTTGACGGCCATGGCTGCCTCCGGTCAGAAGCGGCGGGCGTCGCCGCCGCGGGAGAAGACCGCCGAAGCGATCTCGGGCTCGAGGAAGACCCCGACGACCTCGCAGGAGACCCCGGCGGCGGAGGAGACCTTCTCGATCCCCTCCTTCACGGCGAGGAAGAGGTCGAGCGCGGCCTCGTCGGCGGCGCGGGAGCCCGCGGGCTGCTCGTAGACGACGACCCCCTCCTCGCGGCGCGGCTTCGGGACGCCGGGGCCGATCTTCTCGACGACGGAGGCGTGCGAGCCGTAGAGGAGGAGCGCGGCGAGGTCGTGGGCCCCCGAGGGCTCCGCCTCCTCCGGCAGCCCGACGGCGACGATCGCCGTCGGCTCCCCGTCCTCGAGCGCCGAGTAGACGACGGTCGCCTTGAAGGCGTCGTCCGGCACGGGCGGCGGGGCGACGAGCGGCCCGATCCGGGCGAGGAGGTCCTGCCGCTCCTTCATCAGCGCCTTCCGCGCCGCGTCGGGGATCGGCGTCCCGGTGTCCTTGAGGAACGCCTCGATCTGGAAGAAGTTGTCCATCATCCGGCCCGTGTCGGCCTCGGCGAGGAGGCGCGAGCGCTCCTCCTCGAAGGCGGCGCGGAGCCGGCGGAAGTCGTCGGCGACGCGATGCCCGTCGGCGCGGTCGTGCGCGAGGACGGAGCGGACGGCCTCGACCTTCCGCTCGTGCGCGTCGCGGTCGTGCTCGTCGCGCAGCGCCTCGACGGCGAGGATCCCTTCCTCGGCGCGCGCGACGTCCTCGGCGAGCCGCCGGAGCTCCTCCTCGAGGACGCCGATCTCGTCCCGCTTCCGCTTCGACTCCGCCCCGAGCTCCTCGATCCGGAGCCGGCCGGACTCCGCTTCTCGCCGGAGCGCGGCATGGGCCGCGCGGCGGTCGGCGTCGATCCGGAGAAAATCCTTCAGGAGACCCATCGTCGCTCTCCTTCGCTGCCGGGGCTGAGAGGAACGAGGAGGAGTCTATACCGCGCGCCCCCGCCGGGCCGCACTCGCCTACACTGCGGCGCGGAAGGGGTGCCCGCCATGGACGAGAGGCCCGCGACCGAGGCCGAGAGGATCGCCCGGAAGATCGAGAAGATCGGCCTCGCCTCGGCGCGGCGGCACGTCTTCCTCTGCGCGGACCGCGAGAACCCGAAGTGCGCCGACGCCGAGAGGGCCCTCGCCGCCTGGAACCACCTCAAGGACGGCCTCCGGAAGCGGGGCCTCTCGGAGGACGGGGGCGTCCTCCGGACGCGCGTCGGGTGCCTCCGGGTCTGCGAGGGGGGGCCGATCGCCGTCGTCTACCCCGAGGGGGTCTGGTACCGCGCCTGCGACCCGCCGGTCCTCGACCGGATCATGGACGAGCACCTCGCCGGCGGCCGGCCGGTCGAGGAGTACGTCATCGCGCGCCGGCCGCTCCCCGGCGACGCGGAATAGCCGGTCCTACGCCGGCGAGTGGACCGCGACGGGGCCCGTCGCGGGGCCCTCGAGCGCGCGGGCCTCGACGGCGAGGAGCTCGGCGAGGCGGGCGGCCGCCGCCTCCTTCCCCGCATGCCTCCCGGCGAGCTCGAGGTAGGCCGGCCCGTGCCGCTCCTCGGCCGCGGCGAGCTCGGCGTAGAGCCTCGCGAGGCGCGGCTCGCCCGAGAGGAACGGCACGAGGGCGAGGAAGCGCTCGTGGCTCCGCGCTTCGACGAGCGCCCCGGAGAGGAGGAGGTCGAGCCCCTGCTCCGGCTCGCGGCCGGCCCGGCAGGCGGCGCGGAGCGTTGCGACGTAGCGGTTCGCGCGGCGGGTCCCGACCTTCGCCCCGAGCCGCCGCGCCTCGCGCACCGCCTTCCTGAAGTGGCGCAGCTCCTCGGCGGCGAGGGCCGAGAGGCGGTCGACGAGGAGCGGGTCCTGCGGGTAGCGGCCGACGAGCGAGAGGGCGAAGACGGCCGCCTGGAGCTCGCACGCCGCGTGGTCGGCGACGAGCTCGGGAAGGCGCGCCGCGGCCCGCTCGGCCCAGGAGGCGGGGGTCTTCGAGAGGAGCTCGATCACGCCTCGATCTTCGCAGGCGCGGGCCTCGCCGTCTCGCGGGCGACGCGCATCCAGCCCGAGGCCGCCCCGACGTGCGCGGTGCGGGCGAGGATGCGGAGGAGGACGACGAGCTGCTGCCCCGCGACGAGGAGCGCGAGGAGGCGCGGGTCGCCGCCGCTCCACGAAGGGGCGAAGAGGAGCCACGCGGCGAGCGGGAGGAGCGCCGTGACGCCGAAGGAGAGCTCGAGGAGGAGCGCCTTCACCGGCCGTCCGAGGACGAAGCCGAGGCCGGCGCCGAGCGCCGCGAGCGGGTTCGCCGTCTTCCCGAGGCCGAGCGCCGCCCGCGACTGCGCGACGATGGCGCGGACCGCTCCCGTCGCGACGAGGAACGCGCCGAGGCGCAGCAGCGAGAGGCCCGTCCGCTCCCAGTCCCAGCGCAGGTCGGGCGAGAGCGTCGCCTCGCGCGGGAGCTCCACGAGGAGGTGGAAGGCGCCGAGGACCGCGCCGAGGCCGAGCGCGCCGAGGAAGACGGACGACGGGCCGAGGCGGACGGCGTCGGCGAGGAAGGCGGAGAGGCTCCCGCGGTCGCGCTCCGCCGCGAAGCGGCCGGCGAAGCCTCCCGCGAGGAGGGCCGAGACGAGGACGTGGACGAGGCCCGCCGCGAGGAGGCCGGCGAGCGGGCCGGCGAGGCGCAGCGCCTCGGCGAGGCCGAGGTCGCCGCGCTCGAGGGCGTCGAGCCGGGCGCGGTCGCCGAGGAGCCCCGGCTCCG
>JBDIBE010000264.1:0-5097 GCA_039812785.1 Thermoanaerobaculia bacterium
CGACCCGACCTGGCCGGCATCATTCCGTCATTCTAGTCCGCGGGCTGCAACCCGTGTCGCGCCAGGGGCTTGGGCGTACAGGAGGAATCCAGCCCGCATCCAGCCGCCGTCGATGGCCGGGGCGTGGGCGACCACCCACCTTGAGAACGACGACGGAAGGCCCCGTCGGGGCTTCCCGGCGACACACCGAAAGGAGAAGGTCATGAAGCGCACGTTCTGGATGGTTCTCCTCGCTGGCCTGCTGCTGCTCGCGCCCCTCGCCCGGGCGCAGGAATGCCGCTCGTTCGACCTCTGGACCCTGGCGGGGACCTACACCTTCACCGCAGCCGCGTGGCAGGACCTGTCGGAGATCAACCCGGCGCTGCCCGGGGGTTACGCCCCCGTCACCATCATCGGCGCGTTCGCCGTCGGCTTCGGCGGCGCCGTGAACGGCTGGGCGCTCGTCAATGCCGGCGGGCTTCGGATGTCGGCGCAGTTCGTCGACTCGAGCTTCGGCGAGCCGAGGTCCGACTGCAGCTTCCCCGTCACCCTCTCGATGAAGATCAACGAGTTCAGCGACGTCGTCACCGGGCCCTACTCCTACGTGGGGGTCGTCACGAGCAAGGCGCCCGCGTGGGAGATCGCGTTCATGATGCTCGGGACCGGGCCGGGCTCGCACGTGGAGATGGATCACGCGAAGCGGATCTCGATGCAGCACTAGCCGGTCGAACGGGCGAGCTGGGCGGGGACGCGGCCCGCGCGGCGGTACGATGTCCGGATGAAGACGACAGCGGGACTCCTTTCCCTGGCCCTCCTCCTGACCGGCTGCCAGAAGGCCGAGGCGCCCGCGGGCGAGACGCCGAAGCCTGCCGCCGAGGCGCAGGCGCCTGCCGTTCCGGCGGACCCGAACGACCCGAAGGCGCTCCTGACCGACGAGATGCTCGGTAAGTACGCCGTCTACCAGACGACGGTGCTGCCCGTGATGGCGGACACCCTGGCGATGGGGGCGAGCGCGCTCAAGAGCTCCAGCGGAGACACGAAGGACTTCGAGAAGCAGGTGGCGGCCGACCCGCGGTTCCAGCGCGTCAACGCGGCCCAGAAGGAGGCCTCGGCGAAGTCGGGCCTGACGGCGCAGACGGCGGCAGCGATCGGGCGCCTCGTCTCCGAGTACGTCTCGGAGCGCTCGATGGGAACCGCGGAGGAGAAGGCGAAGGTGCGCGCCGACTTCGAGCAGAAGTACGGCGCGCCCGCGGCCGAGGCGATGGACCGACACGAGGCCGAGCTGACGAAGCTCCAGGAGGAGACGCTCAAGGCGGCGCTCGGCCCGGCGAAGAAGTAGAGCGCGCTCCCGAGCCCGCGCCGACGGCGACCTGCGCCGTCGGCGCGGCGACGCTTCCCTACCTCTTCACCGCGTCCAGAAGCCTCCGGATCCCCTTTCCCATCGACTGGGCCGCGGGAGGGTCGAGGTTCGCCAGGACGACGACGACCCAGCCGGTCTCGCGGTCGGCCTCGAGGACGGCGTTGATGCCGGGGGCTCCGCCGGCGAAGCCGAGGCCTCCGCGGCGGCGGTCGCCGAGGGGCTTGCCGGGCTCGGTGCG
This sequence comes from Thermoanaerobaculia bacterium, assembly GCA_039812785.1. Classification (GTDB taxonomy): domain Bacteria; phylum Acidobacteriota; class Thermoanaerobaculia; order UBA5066; family UBA5066; genus UBA5066. Next base: position 1,578 of record JBDIBE010000264.1, read on the forward strand.
GGCGACGACCCACTCGGTGTACGCGGGAGGGAGGAGCTCGTCGGCGAAGAGCGCCTTCGCGAAGCGGAGGAGGTCGGGCGCGGTGGAATAGCCGCCGCCCGCGGCGCTTCCCCGCGCGGGGCGGGTGTAGACGTTGGAGCGGAGTTCGCCGCCGTCCTCGGGGCGGGTGTAGCCCTCGGCGAGGTTCGGGACGGGGACGTCGGCCTCGAAGGAGTCGGTGTCCTTCATGCCGGCGCGGGCATAGACGTTCTCGCGGACGTAGTCGTGGTAGTCGCGGCCGCTCGCCTTCGCGACGATCTCGCCGAGGACGACGTAGCCGCCGTTCGAGTAGCGGCGGTCGGCGCCGGGGGCGAAGAGGAGGGGCTTGTTCGCGAAGAGCGGGAGGAAGTCGGCGTTCCTGCGGAGGCGGTCCTTCGGCGTCGCCTCGAACTCGGGGCCGAAGAAGTCGCCGATGCCCGACTGCATGTCGAGGAGCTGGCGGATCGTCGCCTTGCGGGCGTCGGCGTTCGGGTAGTCGGGAAGGTGCTTGCCGAGCGGGTCGTCGAGGGAGAGGCGCCCCGCGGCGAGGAGCTGCGCGACGGCGACCCGGGTGAAGAGCTTGTTGATGGAGCCGAGGTTGAACTTCGTGTCGGGGGCGTTCGAGACGCGGAGGCCGCGGTGCGCGAGGCCCCAGGCGCGGTGGAGGCGGACCGTGCCGTCGCGCGCGAGGAGGACGACGCCCGAGAAGCGCCCTGCCGCGGCGGCCTCGGAGGCGAGCGCCTCGACGCGGGCGACGGCCTCGTCCTCGGTCATCGGCGCGGCGGGGCCCTCGAGGTCGGAGGGCGAGGCCTCGTCGACCCCGATGCCGAGGAGGAAGGCGTCGGGCGGCGGGCCGAACTCGAGGGTCCACTTCGTCAGCTCGCCCCCCTTCCCCTCCGACACGACGACGAGCCGCTCGGGCGGCGGCGCGTCGACGCGCCGGACCGCGATCTCCCCCGTCTCCATCCGGAGGCCGGCGAGGCGGCGCGCGCGGTCGGCCGGGGGGCGCTGCTTCATCGCCTCGGGCGAGAGGGCGCCGGAGAAGAAGGCCGCGAGGCGCTCCTCGGTGCCGGCGCGGAAGGCCTCGAAGAAGGCGGCGGCGCGGCGCCCCGCGGGGGTCTCGGGGAAGGCTGCGGGGCCGGCGGCCGGGGCCGCGGCGGGCAGGAGGAGCAGGGCGACGGCGAGAAGCGCGAAGCGGCGCATGAGACCTCCGTACGGCGCGGTGCGGAGCATAGGGCGTGCCGTCCTGAAGGCGGGTCTGCGAGCGCCGGGAGTTCCGTTTCGGGGAGGGACCTCCCGAAAGCGGGAGATGCACGGCGGGCGCGGCGGTCGCGGCGGCATCGACTATCGTCCGCCCACGGAGGCGCCCATGACACGCGTGACGGGAATCGGCGGGATCTTCTTCAAGGCGCGCGACCCGGAGTCGCTCCGGGAGTGGTACCGGAAGCACCTCGGCGTGCCGCTCGAGGAATGGGGCGGGGCGGTCTTCAAGTGGCAGACGCCGGAGCGGCCGGAGCCCGACGGGATGACGGTGTGGAACATCTTCCCGGCGAGCACGGGCTACTTCGGGCCGGGCCCGTCGCCCTTCATGGTCAACTTCCGCGTCGACGACCTCGACGCCCTGCTCGCGGCGCTTCGCGAGGAAGGCTGCGCGGTGGACGAGAAGGTCGACAAGTCGGAGCTCGGGGCGTTCGGCTGGGTGACGGACCCGGAGGGGAACCGCGTGGAGCTCTGGGAGCCGCCGAAGGGCTGATCGCCGGGCGCGCCCTCGAGGAAGGCGGAGAGCAGCGCCCTTCGCGCCGCGGTCCGCGCTTCCTCGACGGGAGCGGGCGGATCCGGCGGCCTACTTCTTCGCCGCCGCGACGTAGGGGTGCTCCTTGAGCTCGACGACGAGCGCCCTGAGCGGCTTCTTCGCGAGGCTCTCGAGGGTGTGCGGGCCCTCGGGGTCCGACCAGAGCGCCTGGCCCGCCTTGCCGTCGAGCTCGACGGTCTCGCCGCCCACGTAGGAGACGCGGACCTTTCCCGAGCTCATGAGGTAGGCGAAGTTCGCCGGGTGGGTGTGGACCGGCTCCTTCTGGCCGGGCGCGAGGGTCATCTCGATGACGCGCACGGAAGCGTTGTCGAGGAGGACCTTCTTCCCCTTCGGCGCGACGGACATCCAGTCCTGCGCGAGAGAGGGGCCGGCGAGGAGGGCGGCAAGGGCGGCTCCGAGGGTCAGCTTCGTCTTCGTTCCCATCGTCTTCTCCTTTCGATCGGGCACGACGGAGAGGATGGGGAGCGGCGCGCCGCCGCGCTTCGCCCGGAGGGGCCAGGCGCGAAGAAAGGCGGGATGGCACGTTCGGGCCAGGGCCGATCCGGGAGGAAACGGGAGCCTGTCGGGGGAAGCGGGCCGGGCGTGGCGAAAGAGAGCCCCCGGGGACCACATTCGTATCGGAAGGTGTCCGGCTCGGTCGTCGAGGGTCGTTCCACCTCCGGGCGACCTGAAGACGAAGGGCCCGTTCGCGAGGAGGTGGTGCCCGCGGCGAACGGAGCAGGCGAATTCGTGAGCTCGTATCCACGGTCCCGACGCGGCGCCGGCGGCGCCCGGCAGAGATCCGTCCCGACTTCGTCCCAATGAATTCCCAACGTCCACCCGGGAGACACGAAGATGCGATCCCTCCTGTGCAAGGTCTTCCCGCTCGCCGTCCTCGCGATGCTCGTCGCAGCCCCGGCGATGGCGGACGACGCCGCTCTTTTCAAGGTGAGCCACGTGGTCGTCGTCGGCGACGTCCGGCTCCCCGCGGGCGACTACACGTTCCGCGCCACGCCGCGCGGCCTCGTCCTCATCTACGACAGGGAGATGACGAAGGTGCAGGCGGCCGTCCTCGTGCAGCGGTCGACGCTCCCGTGGGCCGACTTCGAGAAGGCGAACACGATGTCGCACGACTGGGCGGTCCGGTCGCTGTGCCTCGGCGAGTTCCAGTACCTCTTCGCGCCGGGGACGATCCCGGCCGACCTGGTCGCGCAGAACTGGCCGACGACGACGGTCGTCGCCCAGGCCCGGTAGAGCTCTAGATCAGCCCTTCGCGCGCGGCGCGCCGCACGGCCGCGGCCCGCGACGAGCAGCCGAGCCTGCCGAGCACGTTGGCGACGTGACGGTGCACCGTGTGCGCCGACAGCCCGAGGCGGCCGGCGATCTCGCGGTCCGAGAGGCCTTCGCCGACGAGGCGGAGCACCTCCAGCTCGCGGGCCGTGGGCCGGGAATCCGGGCCGGACACCGGGGCGCGCCGCGCGGAAGGATCCGACGCGCCGAGGGTCGCGAGAGCTTCCCGCGCCCGTGAAGCCTCACCCTCGGCGCGATCGGTGCGCCCGCCGCGGCGGAGCGCCTCGGCGAGGAGGAGGCGGGCGCAGGCGGTCTCCCACGCGGCCCCCGAGGCGACGAAGAGGTCGAGGGCGTCTTCCGTCGCGCGGACGGCCTCCTCCCAGGCGCGCGCCGCGAGGGCGAGCCGCCCGCGGCTGAGGC
>JBDIBE010000265.1:0-5095 GCA_039812785.1 Thermoanaerobaculia bacterium
GGACGGCTCGCCCGCGCCGTTGCACTCGGCGGAGCGGAGGCCGCCGCCGGCGCCGAAGGTCCGGACGGCGATCGCGCGGGCGCGGCCCGCCTCGTACGCCGCGAGGCCGGCGCGGGAGACGCGGGAGATCCCCCGGTTCGAGGTGAGCCACAGGCTCCCGAGCCCGTCGTCGACGACCTCGTAGACCGTGTCGTCGGCGAGCCCGTCGCCCGTCGTGAAGGCGCGGAAGCGCCCGCCCTTCCCCCGGACGAGGCCGCCGCCGAGCGTGCCGCCCCAGAGCGTGCCGTCGGCGTCGGCGCGGAACGAGTAGAACGTCGCGTCGGGGAGGCCCGCCTCCCGCCCGACGAGCTCGACCTTCCCGTCGCGGACGCGGGCGAGCCCGCCCCCGGCGAAGCCGGCCCAGATCGCGCCGTCCGGCGTCGCGGTCATCATCCGGCAGCGGCGGCCCGCGAGCCCCTCGGCCTCTCCGAGCGTCCGGAAGGCGCTCCCCTCGCGGCGCGACAGCCCGGCGTCGCTCGCGACCCAGAGCGTCCCGTCGCCGTCGGAGGCGACCGCGTAGAGGTCGTCGCTGGGCAGCCCTCGCGGTACGAGGCCGGGGCGCACCGCGCCGCCCGAGATCGCCGCGAGCCCCCCTTTCGTCGCGGCCCAGACGACGCCGTCGCGGTCCTCGTGGAGGCCGACGACCGTGTCGTCGGGGAGGCCGTTCGCCCGCGAGAAGACCTTCCAGGCGCTCCCATCTTTCACCGCGAGCCCTCCGCCGTACGTCCCGACCCACATCCGCCCGTCGCGCCCCTCGAGGAAGCAGAGGACGACGTCGGTGGGGAGGCCCTCCGGCCGCCCGAATGGGAGGAACGGCGAGGCCGAGAGGCGATGGAGGCCGCTGCCGGCCTCCCCGAACCAGAGGTCGCCCGCGTCGTCCTCGAGGATCGGGAAGACGGGGGAGGGGAAGATCGGCCCCTTCGCGGCGAGGCGCTCCACGGCCCCGCCCGCGATGCGGCAGAGGCCGCCCGCCGTCGCGACCCAGACGCTGCCGTCGCGGTCGGAGGCGACGGAGTGGACCTTCTCGCTCGCGAGGCCCTGCGCGGCCCCCCAGTGGCGGCCGGCAGCGCCGCGGAGGCAGAGGAGCCCGGCGTCGGAGCCGACCCAGAGGGCGCCGTCCCGCCCGCGGGCGAGGCCGCGAAGGCGCGCGCTCCTCGCGCCGGGCAGCGGGATCTGCTCGATCGCGCCGTCGGGGCGGCGTCTCGCGAGCCCTGCCGAGGTGGCGATCCAGAGCGTTCCGTCCGGGTCTTCGAGGAGCGAGGAGACCTCGTCGGACGGGAGCCCGTCCGCCCTCGTGAGGACGGTGGCGGCCTCGTCCCGTATCCGGACGAGCCCGCCGCCGCGCGTCGCGGCCCACACGGAGCCGTCGCGCCCCTCGAGCAGCGCGCGGATGGCCGTCTCCGGCACCTTCTCGCGCGCGCCGAACGGGCGGGCCGAGCCCTCCACGAGGCGCGCGAGGCCGGCGGCCGTCCCGACCCAGAGGCTCCCGTCGCGCGCTCCGAGGAGCGCGTAGGCGATGTTGTGGGGGAGCCCGGGCGTGTTCCTCCGGTCGTGCAGGGCGAACGTCGAGCCGTCGAAGCGGGCGATCCCCTCCTCCGTCCCGACCCAGAGGAAGCCGTCGCGCGTCCGCGCGAGCGAGAGGCCCGTGCTCTGAGGGAGGCCGGCGGCCGTTCCCCAGACGTCATGCGCGTACTGCGAGAGCGCCCGGCCCGGGTCGAGGGCGCGCGCGGGGAGGGGCAGGAGCGCGGCGGCGAGGAGGAGCCCGCGAGCCGCGCGGCGGAGGCTCCGCTTGCTCGCGGCAGAGGTTCGCGAAGGGGGAGCGCATCCGCGGCGACGGGGCCGGTCGGCGGACATCGGGATCCCGCGAAGCATACGCGAAGGAACGGCGCGTCCCGCGCTATCGTCCCGGGGCGTGAACGCTCCGGCCCGCCTCTCCCTGAAGCACCGCGTCGTCCGGGGCGACCCGCCCGGCGCCGCCGACCTCCTCGCGAAGGCGACGGGCCTCTCGAAGGGGGCCGTGAAGGACGCCATGAGGAAGGGCGCGGTCCACGTCGGGCGCAAGGGCCGGGGGCTCAACCGGCTGCGCCGCGAGACGGCGACGGTCCGGCCGGGAGACCTCCTCGAGATCCACTACGACGCCTCCCTCCTCGCGCTCGTCCCGCCGGAGCCGCGCCTCGTGCGCGACGCCGTCCGGTGGTCGTGCTGGTGGAAGCCGGCGGGCCTCCTGACGCAGGGGACGCCGTTCGGCGACCACGCCTCCCTCCTCCGCCTCGTCGAGAAGGCGCTCGACCGGGCGGCGCACCCCGTTCACCGCCTCGACCGGGAGGTCGAGGGGCTCGTCCTCGTCGCGCACGACCCGGAGGCCGCTGCGGCGCTCTCGGAGCTCTTCCGCTCGGGGAAGGTCGTCAAGCGCTACCGGGCCGAGGTCGTCGGGGACGTCGCCGCCGCGAGGGGGACCGAGGGGATCGTCGAGACGCCTCTCGAGGGGAAGCCGGCCCGGACCCTCTGGCGCGTCGCGGAGCTCCACGCGGCGCGGGGAACGACGACGCTCGACGTGACGATCGAGACCGGCCGGCAGCACCAGATCCGACGGCACCTCGAGTCGATCGGGCACCCGGTGCTCGGCGACCCGCGCTACGGCACGGGGAACAAGAACCGGGAGGGGATGCGGCTCGCGGCGGTCTTCCTCGCGTTCCGCGACCCGTTCGCCGGCGACGAGGTGGAGCTGCGGCCCGCGGACGGGCCGCAGCTCCCGGGCTGACCCGGGCGCGCTAGAAGCGGCCCGCGAGGACGAGCGTGGCGCCGCGCCCCGGCGCGAGGACGTTGAGGACGTCCGGCGTGCCGGGGTAGGCACGGTCGAAGAGGTTCCGGACGAGGAGGCGCGCCTCGAGCCCGACAGGGAGGCGGTAGCCCGCGCCGAGGTCGACGACGCCGTATCCGGGCGTCGCCTTCTCGGTGGGCCCGGGGCGGTCGTCGCCCGCGTAGGCGGCCCAGCGGGCCCGGAGCCAGAGGGCCTGCGTCACGGCCCAGTCCGCCGTCAGGACGAGGCTCTGCGGCGGGATGTCCGCCGGGAAGGAGCCGTCGTCGAGGATCTCGCCCCGCGTCGTGCCGAGGGCGAGCCGGACCTGCAGCCCCGGCAGGACGTCGGCCCCCGCCTCCAGCTCGGCGCCGCGGATCTCCTCCTCGCCGCGGTTGCGGAAGTAGAAGTTGCTCCCGACCTGGTAGCGCTCGATCAGGTCGCTGATGCGATAGAGGTAGCCGTAGGCCGCCGCGTGGAAGCGCCCGCTCGCCCACCGGACGGCGAGGTCGTACTGGTCGCTCGTCTCGGCGACGAGGTCGGGGTTGCCGGTCACGAAGCCGCGCCCCGAGACGCCCCGGTAGTAGCGGTCCGACAGGAGCGGGTCGCGCCAGCCGCGCGCGTACTGGAGCGTCGTCGAGAGCCCGCGCGCGGGCGTGACGGTCAGCGCCGCGAAGCCCGAGATCGCGCCGTCCGACGTCGACCGGTCGCCGAAGTAGCCTCCCGTGTTCTCGTTCCGCACCCTGTCGCCCCGGAGGCCGGCCGCGGCGTTGAGGAGGTCTTTCACGAGGACCTGCTCCGCCTCGACGAATGCGCCGAGGTCGACCTTGCTCGCCGAGTCGACCGAGAGCTCGCTCGTCGTCCCCGCTGGCGCGCCCGCCCGGTCGTAGTCGGTGTACTCGTTGACCGCGTGGAGCGAGAAGCGGCTCGAGACGTCGAGGCCGGCCTTCAGGCTCCCGTTCCCGAGCGGCCTCGTGCCGACCGCGCGGAACGAGGCGTCGTCCGCGTCGACGTCCGCGTGGGAGAGGCGCGCGGGCGCCGCCGCCGTCTCGTACCGGTAGCGGTTCGTCTGGAGGTCGTAGGTCCCGTAGAAGGCGCGCAGCTCGACCGACGTGAAGCCGAGCGCCCCGGGGAGGTCGAGGCCGAGCGAGAGGCGTCTCGAGTCCTCGCGCGGGTAGTACGCGCGCGTGACGTTCGAGTCGGCCGAGGGCTTCCCGATGTCCCTTCCCTCGTCGAGCTGGAACCCGACGGTGAGCGTCGCGCCGCCGAGCGGGTAGAGCCCGCGGAGGAGGAACCCGCGGTCGCGCGCGCCGGAGTTGTCGACGGTCCCCTCGGGGGACTCGTAGTCGGCGAAGTACCGCTGGTGGAGCTGCACGAGGAGGGCGCCGTCCCCGACCGGTACGTTCGCCTCGGCGCCCCCCGCCGCCCCCTCGGAGCCGCGCGCTCCGGCGGAGAGCTCGAACCGCCCCGTCGTCTCCTCGGGGGTCGGCATCGGCGTCCTCACGTGGACGACGCCCCCGAGCGTGTCGGAGCCGTACGCGACCGTGCCGGGGCCGCGGACGACCTCCACGTTCTCGAATGTGAAGGGATCGAGGTAGGTGGCCGACGTCCCCGCGCGCCGCTCGGCGGTGACCCTCCCGTCGTCGACCATCAGGAGGACGCGCGAGCGCGCCAGGCCGCGGATCGACGGGACGACGGACTGTCCTTCCTCGAGACGCCCCGTCCCCGGGATCTCCACGAGGGCGTCGGCGAGGCGGTCGGGCCGCTTCTCGTCGATCTCGGTCCTCGTCACGACCGTCGGCGCCGCGGCGGGCGGGCCGATGGTGGCCGGCGCGAGGCCGCCGCGGACGACGACCTCGGTTCGCTTCGGCGGAGCGAGGACGAGAGCGTGCGGCGAGGCGGCGTCGAGCGTCTCGACGCGGACGAGGCCGAGCCAGGTCCCGCGCTCGTCGGCGACGCCGAGCTCGAACGGGGGAGCCGGGACGGGGTCGAGGCGGAACTCGCCGTCGACGCCCGTGACGACCGAGCCGGTCTTCCCGACGACGGCGACCCGGGCGCGCGCGACGGGCTTCCCGTCGGAGCTGCGGAGGACGAAGCGGTCCTCCCGGGCCAGAGCCGCGGGCGCGGCGAGGAGCGACGCGAGAAGCACGAGGAGCGGCACGGCAGGGCCGCGTGGGCGCAGGTTCAAGAGCTCTCCTTCATTCGTTCGAACGGCGGAAGGGCGAGGGCGGGCGCCTCGGGCCGCGGCCCGGGCGGAAG
>JBDIBE010000266.1:0-5068 GCA_039812785.1 Thermoanaerobaculia bacterium
CACCCGCGTCCTCGAGTCGTCCCGGAAAGGAGCGCCCGCGCCGGCCCCATCGCCGGCGGACGCGGCCGCGACGGAGGACGAAAGGGCGCCGTCGGCCTCCGCGCCGACGGACCGGCAGGGTCGCGGCGAGGCGAGGTGGAGGGAGAGAGCCTCGGCCGTCCGCGGCGACTACGAGGCCGCCGCGCAGGCGCTCGCGGACGCCGAGGCGCGCCTCGAGGCGGCCGAGCGGGCGTACCTCGGGGGGAGCCAGGCCGAGCGGAACACGTTCGTCCTCAGGGTGAACGAGGAGCGCGCCGCGGCGGAGCGGGCCCGGGAGGAGTACCGCCGCGCCTCCTCCGCCTGGGAGGCGCTCCAGGACGACGCCCGGAAGTCGGCTGCCCTTCCCGGCTGGCTGCGGTAGGGCGGCCGGCAATCCGCGCACCTGCTTCGAGCGGAAAGCTCGAAGAGCTCCGGCTCGAGGTGCGCCGGGCGGGAGGTGCCGGAATGGAGCAGCCGGACGCCGGGACCCTGTCTCCGTGGTGGCGGATCGCGACCTTCTTCGTCCTCCTCGTCGGGTTCGCCGGGCTCGTCGCCCTCTCGGTTCGCGCCTACCGCGACGCGCCGCCGATTCCCGAGCGGGTCGTCACCGCCGACGGCAGCACGCTCTTCGGAAGGGACGACGTCCTCTCGGGTCAGGAGGCCTTCCTCCGGCACGGGCTGATGGAGAACGGGTCGGTCTGGGGGCACGGGGCCTACCTCGGGCCGGACTACCCGGCCGCCTACCTCCACGCCCTCGTCGAGGAATCGACGGCTCGCGGCGAGCTGCCGGCTTCGGGAGACGCCACGCCGCCGCTGAAGGTGAACCGGTACGACCCGGCCTCGGGGACGCTGCGCTTCACCGACGCCGAGGCGGCGACGTTTCGCAAGCAGGTCGAGGCCTGGACCCTCTACTTCTCCTCGCCCGCGCGGAGCCGCGGGCTGCCGAAGGGGGCGGTGAGCGACCCGGCCGAGCTCCGGCAGCTGACGGCGTTCTTCGCGTGGGCGGCCTGGGCCTCCGTTGCGAACCGCCCCGGGCTCCCGTACTCCTACACCGCGAACTTCCCCTACGAGCCGGCGGCGGGGAACGTCCCGTCGTCGCCGGCGGTCCTCTGGAGCGCGCTGAGCCTCGTCGCGCTCCTCGGCGGCATCGCGGCGGCGCTCTTCGCCTTCGGGAGGTTCGACTTCCTCGGGTGGAAGGGCCGGGAGGAGCACGTCCACCCTCGGACGATCCCCGGGGCGCCCACGGAGAGCCAGCGGGCCGCGATCCCGTTCTTCGTCGTCGCGGCCGTGCTCTTCCTCGCGCAGGCCGCGCTCGGCGGGGCGACGGCGCACTACCGCGCGGACCCCGGCTCCTTCTTCGGCGTCGACCTCTCGTCTCTCGTCCCGAGCCACCTCGCGCGGACGTGGCACCTGCAGCTCGCGGTCCTCTGGGTGGCGACGGCCTTCCTCGGCGGCGGGCTCTTCCTCGCGCCGGCCCTCGGCGGCGGGCGCGACCCGAAGAGGCAGGCGGCCGGCGTCCGGCTCCTCTTCGGCGCGCTCGTCGTCGTCGCGGTCGGGAGCCTCCTCGGCGAGATGGCGAGCCTCTTCGGAGGGTTGCCGAGGCTCTGGTTCTGGCTCGGCCACCAGGGCTGGGAGTACCTCGATCTCGGGCGGGCGTGGCAGGTCGCCCTCATCGGGGGCCTCCTCCTCTGGGTCGTCCTCCTCTTCCGGGGGGTCGCCCCCGCCCTGAAGGACCGCGGGAGGCAGGAGGTCGCCTCGCTCTTCCTCTGCGCCGCTGCCGCGATCCCGGTCTTCTACCTGCCGGCGCTCTTCTTCGGGCCCCGGACGCACTTCACGGTCGTGGACGTCTGGCGTTTCTGGATCGTCCACCTCTGGGTCGAGGGCTTCTTCGAGCTCTTCGTCACGGCAATGGTCGCGGTGATCTTCCTCGAGCTCGGGCTCGTCTCCTCGGTCACGGCCCGGAGGGTGATCTACCTCGACGCGATCCTCTACATGGCCGGCGGGATCCTCGGGACGGGCCACCACTGGTACTTCACGGGGCAGGCGTCGGTCTCGATGGCCGTCGCCGCGACGTTCTCGGCGCTCGAGGTCGTCCCGTTGACGCTCCTGACGCTCGACGCGGGCGACTTCGTGAAGCTGGGCCGATCGCACTGCGACGCCTGCGGCCGGAGCGTGAAGGTGCCGCACCGCTGGACGTTCGCGTTCCTCGTCGCGGTCGGCGTCTGGAACTTCGTCGGAGCGGGCGTCTTCGGGTTCCTGATCAACCTGCCCGTCGTGAGCTACTTCGAGGTGGGCACGGTCCTGACGCCGAACCACGGCCACGCCGCGATGATGGGGGTCTTCGGGATGCTCGCAGCGGCGCTCATGGTCTTCGCGTTCCGGCAGGTCCTCGTCGAGGAGGAGTGGGCGCGCGTCGAGCCGTGGGTGCGGCGCTCGTTCTTCGGGCTGAACGCCGGGCTCGGGCTCATGGTCGTGACGAGCCTCTTCCCGGGCGGCGTCGTCCAGCTGTGGGACGTCCTCCGGAACGGCTACTGGCACGCGCGGAGCGCGGAGTTCCTCGACAGCCCGCTGATGAGGTCCCTGGAGTGGGTCCGGCTGCCGGGCGACGCGGTCTTCATCCTCGGGGGCGCCCTGCCGCTCGCGATCGCCGGCCTCGCGACCCTTCGGATCCTCCGCCGGCGCCCTGGCGCCCCGACGGTCAGCCCCTCCTTCGAAGCAGATCCAGGAACTCCTCCCGCACCGCCTTCTGCATGAAGATCCCGCGGATCGCGGAGGTGACGGTGAGGGAGCCGGGCTTCTTCACCCCGCGCATCTCGACGCAGAGATGCCGGGCCTCGATGACGACCATCACGCCCTGAGGCTTCAGCTCGTCCTCGAGGACGGTGGCGATCTGCTCGGTGAGGCGCTCCTGGAGCTGCGGGCGGCGCGCGAAGAACTCGAGCAGGCGGGGGAGCTTCGAGAGGCCGACGATCTTCTCGTTCGGGATGTAGGCGATGTGGCCGTGCCCGTAGAACGGGACGAAGTGGTGGGCGCACATGGAGTAGAACGGGATCTCCTTCTCCATGACCATCGCCGTGTAGTGCTCGTCGTTCGGGAAGGTCGTCAGCTTCGGCTTGTTCCCCTCGTCGAGCCCCGAGAAGATCTCGAGGTACATCTTGGCGACCCGGCGGTCCGTGTCGAGGAGGTTCGGGTCCGTGTCCGGCGAGAGGCCGAGGATCCGGATGATCTCCCTCACGTGGCCGGAGATCTGGTCGATCCGGGGGTCGGACGGGGCGGGCGCGTCGTGGAGCTCGAGCTGCGAACCGATCTGGGATTCCGGATTCGGCGTCATCGCAGGATGATACGTTTCGACGGAGGGACCGGATGGCCAAGCCGACGAGGGAGTTCCGTGCCACGCGCATCGTCGCCACGATCGGGCCGAAGGCCGAGAAGGACGGGCTCCTCGTCCGGCTCCTCTCGGCAGGCGTCGACGTGGTCCGGCTGAACGGCGCCCACTGCCAGCCCGGGGACATCGCCCGCAGAGTCGCCCTGATCCGGGAAGCGGAGAAGGAGATCGGGCGCCCCGTCGGCGTCCTCCTCGACCTCGGCGGGCCGAAGATCCGCGTGGGGCCGATCGAGGGGGACACCACGGCCTGGAAGGACGGCGACCTCGTCGAGATCGTCCCGGGGCACCGGACGGGCGCGGGGAAGAGGATCTCCGTCACCTACCCGGCCCTTCTCGCCGAGGTGCGCCCCGGCGCGGAGATACGGATCGCCGACGGGCTGATCCGGCTGAAGGTGGAGAAGCGCGAGGCGGGGTCGCTCAAGGCGCGCGTCCTCGCCGGCGGGACGGTCCGAAAGGGGGCCGGGGTCAACTTCCCGAGCTCGGCGCTCTCGGCCCCCGCCGTGACGGCGAAGGACCGGCGGGACCTCTCGGAGGGGCTCGAGGCGGGGATCCAGTTCGTCGGGCTCTCGTTCGTGAGGAGCGTCGCGCACGTGAAGACGCTCCGACGGCTCATCCAGGCCGCGCCCGTCGAGCGTCGTCCCTGGATCGTCTCGAAGATCGAGCGGGGCGAGGCGGTGCGCGACCTGCGCGAGATCGCCGCCGCGTCGGACGCGCTCATGGTCGCGCGCGGCGACCTCGGGGTGGAGACGGGCCTCGCGGCGGTGCCGGGGGCGCAGCGGGCGATCCTCCGCGTCGGGCGGGAGCTCTCGGTCCCCGTCATCGTCGCGACGCAGATGCTCGAGTCGATGATCGAGCACCCGGTGCCGACGCGCGCCGAGGTCTCCGACGTCGCGAACGCCGTGAACGACGGCGCCGACGCCGTGATGCTCTCGGGCGAGACGGCCGTCGGGGCCTTCCCGGTCGAGGCGGTGAGGGCGATGGACGAGATCGCCCGCGTCGCCGAGGCGCAGCGGACGGCGCCGCTCGAGATCCCCGAGCGGGCGGACGCGGGGGAGGACCACACTCCGGTCGTCTGCGACGTCGCCGTCGTGGCGGCGCGCCGCTCCGGCGCGAAGGCGCTCGTCGTCTACACGGCCTCGGGGCGGACGGCGCGGCTCCTCTCGAAGGGCGTCGTGAAGACGCCGATCGTCGCGATCACGCACTCCGAGGAGGTGCGGCGCCGCCTCACGCTCCTCCGGAACGTCGTCTCGTACCTCATCCCGCCCTCGTCCTCGGTCGAGGAGATGATCGCGAGCGGCGACGGCGTCCTCCGCGCGCACGCGCTCCAGGCGGCGACGGTCGTCGAGGTCTCGGGCGCGGCCGCGCTCGAGGGAGCGACGAACACGGTGCGGATCCGGACGATCCGGCCCGCGCGAAGATGAGGCCCGCCGCCCCGCGGGGCGGCGCGTAGGATATCGGCATGGCGTTCGGGGGCGCGGACCTGCACTTCCACTCGACCTGCTCCGACGGGGTGGAGGATCCCGCCCGGCTCGCGGCCCGGGCCGTCGCGGCCGGCCTCTCCGTCGCGGCGCTCACCGACCACGACGCCGTCCACGGGATCGCCGCGTTCGAGGCGGCCGCCGCGGGGACGGGGCTCGTCGCGACGGGAGGGACCGAGCTCTCCGT
>JBDIBE010000267.1:0-5058 GCA_039812785.1 Thermoanaerobaculia bacterium
CCCGCCGGCGGAGCGCCTTCTGGAGCCTCCGGTAAGCGGCCGAGGCAGGGGGCAGGCCGCGCGTCCCGAAGCCGCCCGGCCCCCGGAGGCGCCGGAAGAGGAGGGCCGCCCCGGCGGCCGAGGCGAGCGCGAGGAGGACGAGCGCGAGCCGCGCGATCCCCGTCGGGCCGGAGGCCGCACGGAGGGACTGCGCGAGGTCGCGCGCCCTCCTCGCCACCGCTTCCGTCCCCTCCTGGACGATCCGCGCGAGGCTCTCCTGGTCGGCCTGGGCGAAGCCGAGGACGTAGCGGCCGTAGAGGAACTCGAGGTTCTCGAAGAACTGGCGGGCGCTCCTGACGAGGTCGACGCGCGTCACCCCGGGCCTGCCGGACGGCGGCGTCGGGTCGAAGGCGACCCACCCGAGCGACGGCCCGCACCACGCCTCGACCCACGCGTGCGCGTCGCGGCCGCGGACGAGGTAGTAGGCGCCGAACGGGCCGCGCTCGCCCCCCGCGAAGCCCGTGACGAGCCGGGACGGGATGCCGTTCTCGCGCAGGACGAGCGCCATCGCCGTCGCGAAGGTCTCGCAGTGGCCCGACTTCCTCTTCGTCAGGAACTCCTCGACCGCGTCCGGGCCCCATGGCGCCGACTCGACCGAGTAGAAGAAGCGCGTCGCGAGCCGCTCCTCGAGCTTCGAGGCGAAGACGCGGGGGCTCGTTCCCGGGTCGACTCCCGGCGCCGCCTCGCGGCCGAAGTCGCGGAGGACCTCCGAGCCCCGGGCCCGGCGCGACGGGTCGTTCTCGGCGGGAGGGGTGAGGTCGACGGCCGCGTCCGCGGCCGACAGGACCTCGACGCGCAGGAGCGGCGGGGGATCGACGAGGAGGTGGAGGTTCGCTTCCCGGTCGCGAAGGACGGGGACCGCCCCGTACCGCCGGAGGAGCTCCGGCGAGGCGGCCAGCGAGACGCCGGTGACGGGATACGGGAGGAACCTGACGCCGAGAGGGGCGATCTCGAGCGAGATCCGGTTGACCGGCCTCGGCGCGGGCGCATCGGGCGCCCACAGGGAGAGCGGCGCCCCCTCGCGCAACGCGACGACGCGCCCGTCGCTCGGGGGCTTCCGCCAGACGCCCCGGTCGAAGCGCGTGTGGGCGACGAGCCGGATCCGCAGGAACCCGGCCGCCTCGTCGACGGGCCCGTCCTCGACGGCCACGCGCAGGAAGACCTTCTCCGACTGCCGGAGGCGCCCCCAGAGGTTCGTGTCGACCGTGTCGGAGAAGACGCTCTCCCCGGCGTCCCGCCCGGGGAGCCCCCGGAGGTAGGACTGCTTCAGCCGCGGGAGGAGGACGAACATCGGCACGCCGACGGCGAACGCGGCCGCGAGCGAGGCCGCGACCGCGCGGCGCGAGGGGATCTCCCGCGCCCGCTCGTCCCTTCTCCATTCCTCGGGCGCGGCGGCGAGGTCGCGCCAGAGGGCCCACCGCGACATCAGCGGCCAGGCGATCGCGGCGTAGGCCGCGAGGAAGACGAGGATCGTCGAGTGGGTCGACGTCGCCATCGCGGCGACGAGGAGGATGACGCCGAGCGAGAGGGCGACCGAGAAGTCGCGCTCGCGCTTGATCGACGCGAGCTTGAGGACCGTCGTGAAGAGGAGGATGTGGAGCGCCGTGCGGAAGAGCGAGCGCCCGCCGAGGCGGAAGCCGAACCAGAAGAGGAGGAGGAAGGCGAGCCCCGCGAGGTTGAGCCAGCGGTCGGACAGGCACGGGATCCGGTCCGAGCGGACCGCGGCGAGGAGGAGCCCGACCGCGAGGAGGTAGAGGGCGAGGACGGCCGGCGCGAGCGTGTCGCCGAAGGCGAGCGGGATCGGCCCGAGCGCGGCGAGGACGCCGACGGCGAGGATCCGCTCCCTCCGGAACGGCAGGAGAGAGGGGTCGGCCGCGGCCTTCGCCATCGTCAGGCCGCCGCCCGCACGCGGTAGAGCGCCACGCCCGGGGGGAGGGCGAGCGGGAGCGGCGAGGAGGAGCCCGCCTCGGCGAGGGCGAGCGCGGTCAGGACGGTCGTCCTGTGGAGCGGCCCCATCGCGGGGGGGACGAAGAGCTCGCCGCAGAGGAGGCCGACGCGCTCCCCTCGCGCCAGGAACTTGAGGACGAGCCCCGTCGCCTCGCGCGCCGCCTCCTCGAACGCCGCCTCCCACGCGGCGTCCGCCGTCGCCGGGCGGGCGGTGTCGAGGTGGACGACGATCTCGCGGCCGAGCTCGGAGGCGCGCTCCTTGACGATCGGCCTCCCCTGCCGCGCCGTCTGCGGCCAGTGGATGTCGCGGGGATCGTCCCCGGGGACCGCCTCGCGAAGCTTGAGGACCTCGGCGCCCCGTCCCTTCCTCCGCGGGTCGATCCCGTCGTCGATCGCCTCGGTCGCCTCCGGCGGCGGGAAGGCGACGGCCTTCGGGCTCGGGAAGACGACGCGCTCCTCGTTCACCGGGTGGAGCCGCCCCTTCCGGAAGAGGCCGATCGGGTAGCCGCTGAAGAGGAGGATCGACTCGACCCGGTGCCGTCCGCGCCGCGGAAAGACGAGGTCGACGCCGCGCTCGGCCTCGCCCCGCGGCGGGAGCGACGGGAAGAGGATCGGCGCCGCCTTGCCGGAGACCTTCACGAGGAGCGCGCTCTTCGGCCGCTCGCCGAGGTTCCGGAGGACGACGCGGAAGGGGGCCGGCTCGCCGGCGAAGACCTCGGCCGGTCCGTCGAGGGAGACCGCGATCTCCTCGACGTTTCGCCGCGAGACGACCCCCGAAACGACGAGGACGCCGAGGAGGAGCGAGAGGAGGATGTAGAGGCCGTTGTTGCCCGTGTTCGTCGCGCCGACCGCGACGACGAGCGTCGTGAGGACGAAGCCGAGGCCGAGGTTCGTGACGCGGACGAGGATCGCCCCGTCCCACGGGATCTTCAGCCGGAGCCTCAGGACCGACAGCTTCACCGCTCTCTCCGGCGCCGCCCGTCAGAGCGGTACGGCGACCTCTTCCAGGATCTTCCGCACGGCCTCGCGCTCGCGGCGCCCTGCTCCCGTCCCCTCGTAGCGCCCGGTGGCGCTCGCGAGGATCCGGTGGGCGAGGACGGCCGGCGCGACCCTCTTCACGTCGTCGGGCGTCGCGAACGGCCGCCCGGCGACGAGGGCGTGCGCCTGGACCGCGCGGAAGAAGCCCTGCGCGCCGCGCGGCGAGACGCCGAGGACGAGGTCGCGGCTGCCGCGCGTCCGCTGGACGATCTCCATGACGTAGTCGAGGAGCTTGTCGGCGACGCCGACGGTCTCGACCGCCTCCTGCGCCCGCCGGAGCTCCTCCGCCGTCAGGACGGGGCGGACGGAGGCGAGGGCGCGGTCGGCGCCGCCCGACACGAGGAGGCGCCGCTCCTCGGCGGCCTCGGGATAGCCGAGCGAGATCCTCATCAGGAAGCGGTCGAGCTGCGACTCGGGGAGCGGGTAGGTGCCGAGGTACTCGATCGGGTTCTGCGTCGCGAGGACGAGGAACGGCTCGGGGAGCGGGCGCGTCTCGCCGTCCACCGTCACCGCCCGCTCGTTCATCGCCTCGAGCAGCGCGGCCTGCGTCTTCGGGGTCGCGCGGTTGATCTCGTCCGCCACGAGGATCGGCGTGAAGACCGGCCCGGGGTGGAAGTCGAACGACTGCGTCTGCTGGTTGAAGATCGTCAGGCCGAGGATGTCGGACGGGAGCGTGTCCGGCGTGAACTGGAGCCGGTGGACTCCGAGGCCGAGCGCCTTGCCGAGCGCCATCGCGAGCGTCGTCTTCCCCACGCCCGGCACGTCCTCGATGAGGAGGTGCCCGCGCGAGAGGAGGCAGACGACCGCGTGCTCCACCGCGACGGCCGGGCCGCGGTAGACCGTCCGCACCGTCGAGACGAGACGTCCGACCGCCGCGAGGACGCCGTCGGGCGCGGCGCCGCTCACGTCCGCCGCTCCGCGAGGCTCTTCTCGACGCTCGTCCGGAGGAGGTCCGAGGCGCCGCGCCTCATCACGAGGACGCCGTCGGGCGAGTCGACGACGACGACGTCCGAGAGGCCGAGGAGGCGGACGGGGCGCTCTCCCGCGAGGACGAGGTTCCCCGAGCCGCCGTCCTCGATCGCCGGGCCGACGAGGACCGAGCGCCCGTCGGCGCCGCCCCGGAACTCGAGGACGGCCTCCCACGAGCCGAGGTCGCTCCAGCCGCAGCCGGAGGGGACGGTGCGGACCGCGGCCGCCTTCTCCATCACGGCGTAGTCGATCGAGATCGACCGGCAGGCGCGGAAGGCGGCGTCGAAGGCCGCTCCGTCGCCCGCACGCCGCGCCGCGTGCGCCGCGCGCATCGAGGCGAGGACGTCGGGGCAGAGGCGCTCCATCTCGGCGAAGAGGAGACGGACGGAGAAGGCGAAGATGCCGGCGTTCCAGTAGTGGTTTCCGGAGACGGCGTAGCGCTCGGCGTCGGCGAGCGGCGGCTTCTCGACGAAACGGACCACCTCGCGCACGCCCGCCTCCGTCTCCTTCCCCGCCTCGAGGTAGCCGAAGCCGGTCTCGGGGCGCGAGGGCGGGATGCCGAGCGTCAGGAAGGCGTCCCCGTTCGCGGCGCTCGCGACGGCGAGCGAGAGGGCGCGGTGGAACCCGTCCGTGTCGCGGACGGCCTGGTCGGACGGGAGGACGACGAGGACGGCGTCGGGGTCCTCGTCGGCGACGGCGAGCGCGGCGAGCGCGATCGCGGGGGCCGTGTTCCGCCGGTCGGGCTCGAGGACGAGCCGCCTCGCGTCGAGCCCCGGGAACTCCTTCGAGAGGTGCGGCGCGTGCGAGGCGCGCGCGGAGAAGAGGACGTTCCCCTCGCCCGCGAGGCGGGCGGCGCGGTCGTAGGTCTCGCGGAGGAGCGAGGCCTCGCCCGCGAGCGGGAGGAAGGGCTTGGGCCGGTCGTCGGTCGAGAGGGGCCAGAGGCGGGTGCCGCTCCCGCCGGCGAGGATCAGAGCGCGGACCGTCATCGCCCGGATTCTACGGAGCGCGACCCGGGGCGGTTGGCGACGGAGAAGAGAGCTCGTACGGCCGAGACGGTCATGGAAC
>JBDIBE010000268.1:0-5057 GCA_039812785.1 Thermoanaerobaculia bacterium
AAGGCGACGAGCGCGGCGAGCGGAAGGGCCGCGTCGGGCGCGGCGTCGACGTCGACCTCGAGCGGCGAGACGGGCCCGGAGGGGCCCTCGACGACGAGGGCGGCGGCGTCCCCCTCGCCCTCCCACGAGAGGCGGCCGCCCGCCTCCGAGGCCCAGCGCCGGAAGACGGCGTCGGGCTGGGGCGAGCGCGGGTCGAGCCCCTCGAGCCTCACCCGCCCGCCGGAGAGGACGGCCCCCGCGATCGGGAAGCAGGCGGCCGAATCGTCCCCGGGGACGAAGTACCGCGCCGGACGGTAGACGCCTTCCGGCGCGAAGACGTCGAGGACGCGCCGCGTCAGCTCGACGTACGCGCCCGAGACCGGCTCCCCCTCGACGCGGAGGGCGAGCCCGCCGGGGACGAGGGGCGAGACGAGGAGGAGCGCCGAGACGAACTGCGAGGAGACGTCTCCTCGGACCGCGACCTCGCCTCCCGAAAGCGCGCCCCCCTCGATCCGGAGCGGAAGGAACCCCTCGCGCCCCGCCGCCTCGATCCGCGCCCCGCGCGCGCGGAGCGCCGCCACGAGCGGGCCCATCGGCCTCTCGCGCATCCGCGCGCTGCCGTCGAGGACGAAGCGGCCGGGGAGGGCCGAGAGGAGCGCGAGGAGGAACCGCGCGGGCGTGCCGGCAGGGCCGACGTCGATCCGCACCTCCCCCTCGCCTCCGGTCAGGGGCCCCTCGACGACCCAGGCCCGGGGCCCGAACGAGACCCTCGCGCCGAGGCGCTCGAGCGCCCCCGCGAGGACGCGCGTGTCGTCCGCGTCGAGAGGCTCCGCGATCTCGCTCCGCCCCGGCGCGAGCGCGGCCGCGACGAGCGCGCGGTTCGTGAGGCTCTTGGAGCCGGGGACGCGAACGCTCCCCGAGAGGCGCCCCGGCGGGAGCCTCACGCGATCTCCGGCCTCCGGACGGCCCTCGCCGCGCTCGGCTCGACGACGAGCCGGAACGTCCCGTCCGGGTCGATCTCGGCGTGCCGGCGCTCCTCGAGCCACGCGGGGAGGATCCGCGTGACGCCGTCCGCCCGCTCGTAGTGCTTCTCGACGTGGAAGTGCCCGACGAGGAGCTCGTCGTACCCGGCCGCGCGCGCCCGGGAGCCTTCCCGTACGAGCCCGGCGTCGGGAAGGACCCGCTTGTGCCGGAAGTTCGTCCGGTAGAGGCGCGCCTCGGTCCGCGCCACGATCTGCCGGGCGAGGGGGCCCGGGATCAGCGCGAGCGCCCCCCGCGAGACCGGGTTCTTCGAGAGGCGGCGCCAGAAGCGGTACGGCAGGTCGCGGGTGTTGACCCGGTCGCCGTGGACGAAGGCGTAGCGCCGGGGGCCCACGGCGAGGCCGTCGGTGTCGCCGTACGCGGCGAAGGCGCGCGCCCAGCGCGTCCCCCTGAGGAAGAAGTCCCTGTTCCCCTCCACGTAGCGGAGCTCGACGCCGCGGGCGGCGAGGCCGTCCCAGGCGTCGAGGACCGTCCGGATGAGGGGCGTCTCGAGCTTCGCGCTCCCGATGAAGTAGTGAAAGATGTCGCCGAGGAGGACGACGGTGCGCAGGCCCCGCCCGGCGACCTCCTCGAGGGCCGCGAGGAAGTCCGCGGCGTCCCCTTCGGCCTGTCCGAGGTGGGCGTCGGCGAAGACGGCCACCCCCCCTTCCGCGACCCTCCGCGGCTCCGGGTACGGGAGCATCGGTGGGATTCTAGCCACCCGCGTCACTACGGCTCGGCCGCCCCGATGACGACCCTCACCATCCCCTTCCGGGCGCGGTGATACGTTCCCGGTCCCGACCATGCGGAACCTCGGCGCCGCCTGCGCCCTCCTCGCCGCCGCGGCCCTCGCCCCGGCCTCCTTCTCGGCTCCGGCCGGGCGGGCGGCGCCGTTCGTCGGCGAAGGCGTCGAGGCGCGCCTCGCGGCCGAGGGGCGGGTCGGCGTGCTCGTCTCCCGGGAGGGCGGCGAGATGGAGCGCGCGCCCTCGGGCCTCCGGGTCTCCCGGACGATGGACGGCGGCCGGATCCTTGCGGGCTCGCTCGACGCGTCCGGCCTCGCCGCGCTCTCCCGAGACCCGAACGTGCGGGCGATCGTCCTCGACCGGCGGCTCCGGCCGGCCGGACAGGTCGGGACCGCGCAGGTCGGCGCCGACCGCCTCCAGGCCGCCGGGGTGACCGGGACCGGAAGGACGATCGGGATCATCGACACCGGGATCGACCTCTATCACCCGGACCTCGGCGCGAGCGCCTCGGGCGGCGGCCGGATCGTCGGGGGATGGAGCTTCGCCGACGACAACGGCGACCTCTTCGACTGCGACGGCCACGGCACCGCCGTGGCCGGGGTCGCCGCCGGCTCCCAGGGGATCGCTCCCGACGCCTCGATCGTCGCCCTGAAGGTCTTCGGCGCCCGCGACGGATGCACCTCGGCCCTCGCCTCCGACGTCCTCGCCGCGGTCGAGTGGGCCCTCGACCGGCGCCGCGAGCTCGGCATCGAGGTCCTCAACGTGAGCCTCTCCGACGACCGCGTCCGGCCCGGCTTCTGCGACGCGGAAGACCCCGTCTCCGCGTCCGTCTTCGCGAGAGCCCGGGCGGAAGGGGTCTCCGTCGTCGCCGCCTCGGGGAATACGGGGCGCGCCGACGGCGTCTCGTGGCCTGCCTGCCACGCGGACGTCGTCAGCGTCGGGATGGTCTACTCGGTCGGGCAGGGCCCCACGTCGTGGGACGGCGAGGCCGGCTGCGCCGATCCCTACACCGGCCCCGACGTCGTTCCCTGCGCGAGCAACGGCGGCCCCGCGCTCTCGCTCCTCGCTCCCGGCGTCCGCTGGAGCGCGCCGATGGCGGGCGGGGGCAGGAGGACCACCTTCACGGGGACCTCCGCCGCGGCGCCGGCGGCCGCAGCCTCCCTCCTCCTCGCGCGCCAGCTCTCCCCCTACGGCGACCCGGCCCTCGCCGCCGACTTCCTTCGCCTCACCGGCGTCCCCGTGACGGACGGGCGGAGCGGCGCGTCGACGCCCCGAGTCGACGTCGGTTCGGCCTACGTCGCCCCGTCGGCGTTCTCCGGCCCGTGCGCCTCCGCGCCCGGGGAGCCGTCCGCGCTCGTCTGCCGGGCGACCGTGTCGTCCCTCGTCGGCGAGGTCGCCTCGGCCGCCGTCGCCCTCTCCGCCGAGTGCCCGCGCCTCGCCGGCCTCCGCGCGTCCCTCACGGCGCCGGACGGCGCCACCGTCGTCCTCGTGGACGGCGTGTCGCGAGGCGGGACGGCCTTCCGCGAGGTCCTCGGGCGGACGTACGAGAGCGTCGAGCCGCTCTCGATCCTCGCGGGGAGGCCCGCGGCCGGGACCTGGACGCTCCGTGTCGAGGGTGGAGGCGCGGGGGCTCGGGTGACGAGCTGGGCGCTTCACCTCGAGCCGCAGGCCCCGCGCCGGGCCGAGCCGGAAGGCCCGCCGTACCGCCTCCTCCCGACGGTCGTCCACGCCGCGGGCCTGCACGGAGCGTTCTTCACGAGCGACCTCGTCCTCTTCAACCCCGACACCTCGGAGGCGGCCGACGTCGACCTCTCGTTCCTCCGGGCCGGGCACGCGGCCCACGAGGCCGCGCGGGTCTCCCTGACGGTTCCCCCGCTCTCGACGCGCGTCCTCTCGGACGTCGTCGGGAACGTCTTCCGGACGACGGGTTGGGGCTCCCTCCACGTGAACGCGCCCTCCCGCGTCGCGGTGGCGAGCCGCACGGAGACGACGTCGGCCTCGGGAGGCTCCTACGGCCTCCTCGTCCCGGCGGTCTTTCCCGAGGGGGCGCTCGCCGAGGGCGACTCGCCCGCCTGGCTCGTGCCGGTCTCGCGGGCCGACACGTCGCGCGTCAACGTCGGGCTCGCCGAGGTGTCCGGGACTCCCGCCTCGGTGGAGCTCGTCCTCCGCGACGGATCGGGCGCCGTCCGTGGCCGGCTCGCCGTCGACCTCTCGGGCCTCGAGAGCCGGCAGGTCAACGACCTCCACGGAGCGCTCGGCGTCACCGCCGCAGAGTCCGACCTCATCGAGCTCCGCGTCCTGTCGGGTCCCGGCCATGTCGTCGGCTGGGCGACCGCCGTCGACAACGGCTCGAACGACGGCCTCTTCGTCACCGCGACGGGCCTGCGTCGCGACGCCTACCTCCCTGCCGCCTCGCGCGCCCCCGGCCGCTTCGGAGCCTATTTCCGCACCGACCTGAAGGTCTCGAACCCCCGCCCGGCACCGACGAACGTCCGCGTCTCGTTCTACCCGACGACGGGAGGCGCCCCGTCGCAGATCGTCCTCGGCCTCGGAGCGTGGGAGACGCGCCTCTTCGAGGACGTGCTCGACAGCCTCCTCTCGCTGCCGGGCGACGGGGCGGGCGCCCTCCGGCTCACCGTCCTCGGCGACGCCCCGGGCATCGTCGTCTCGAGCCGCACCCACGCCGAGGAGCCCGGGAAGAGCTACGGGCTCGCGATCGGCGTCCTCGAGCACTCGGAGGCGGCCGCCGGCGACGAGATCGCCCTCTCGTTCCTCTCCTCGACGCCGGCGACCCGGACGAACGTCGGCTTCCTCGAGACGTCCGGCGTCCCGACGACGCTCCGCGTCACGCTCCTCGGCGTCGACGGCGAGCGGCTCGCCGAGCGCGAGCTCCTCCTCGCGCCGCTTCAGGCCGTCCAGTGGAACGACGTCTTCGCCGAGATGGGCGCCGAGCCGCGCGAGGAGGCCTCGGCCGTCGTGCAGGTCGTCGAAGGGGGCGCCGCGATGGCCCATGCGATCCGGATCGACAACCGGACGAACGACGCGAGCTTCGTGCCGGGCCTCGTCGTCAGGCGTCCCGTCGCGGCGCCGGCCGGCGCGCGCTGACGAGCTCGAAGCCGTGCGCGTAGCCGGCGCCCGCGTCCTCGACGCGGACGTCCCCGAGGGAAGCGCCGGCCAGGAGCGCGGCCACCTCCGCACCGTCGCACGGGTCGACGACGTCGCCCCGCGTCACGCCGAGGAGGACCGCGAGCCGCTCCTGGAGCCGGTCGACGGCCCGCTTCCAGCCCGGGCCTCCCCCGCTCGTCAGGACGACGA
>JBDIBE010000269.1:0-5055 GCA_039812785.1 Thermoanaerobaculia bacterium
CCCGTGCCGGTCGCGACCCCACGGCCCGCGCCGGCCGCGGCGCCCGCACCGACGTTCGCCCTTCGCGCGGGAGGGGTCGTCGCCGCCGACGCCCGACGCGGCGTCCTCGTGAGGCGGGCGGCGCTCACCGGGCGAACCGGCGTCGCCGAGCTCTCGCCCGACGACGCCCTCGCGGGAATCCTGGCCGGCTTCTTCGTCCGGGCCGCCGGATCCGGCTCCGTCCTCCTCGTCGACCCGCGGCGAGGCCTCCACGTCGTCCATCTCCGGAACGAGTTCCTCTCGGCCGACCCGGCGCGCCTCTTCGGGTTCGACGCCGCCCTCGGCGTCCGGGAAGATCCCGCGTTCGAGCTCCGCAGGTTGATCGCTCTCCCGTTCCTGAAGCTTCACGGGACGGGGTGCGTCGCCTTCTCGACGGCGGGGGAGCCGGCGCGCCTCGAGCTGACGCCGGAGACGCCGCTCACGCTCGCGTCCCGCTCGCTCCTCGGCTACGGCGGCGACGTCACGGTCGACCTCGTCGAGGACGCCGACCCGCTCGCCGATCTCGGCGGCGGGCCGGTCCTGAGCCTCTCGGGCTCCGGCTACGTCCTGATCGAGGCTTAGGGCCGGCGCGGCCGGGCCCGTTTCGACCGTCAGGCCGCCCCGAGCGCCCCGACGGTCTCGTCGAGGAGCCGCTGCACCATCGACGGGTCTTCGTGCTCCGCGTAGACGCGGAGGATCGGCTCCGTCCCCGAGAGGCGGTGGAGGAGCCACCCGCGCCCGCCGAGGAGGAGCTTGACGCCGTCCATCGTCTCGACCGAGGTGACCTCCGCACCGGAGCGCCGCGACGGCGGGGAGGCGAGGAGGCCGTCGACGAACGCCCGGAGGACCGGCATCGGGAGCCGCACGTCGCGGCGCCCGTAGGCGAAGGAGCCGAACTCGCGGTCCTGCCGGGCGAGGAGGTCGGGGAACGAGACGCCGGCGTGGGCGATCGCCTCGAGGACGAGGAGGCCCGAGAGGACGCCGTCCCGCTCCGGGAGGAAGAACGAGACGCCGAGCCCGCCCGACTCCTCGCCGCCGATCCCGACCTCGCCGGAGATCATCTTCTCGGCGATCCACTTGAAGCCGATCGGGGTGACGTGGAGCGGCACCCCGAGGCGCGCGGCGACCCGGTCGACGAGGAGCGAAGTGGAGAAGGTCTTCGCGATCCCCCCGCCGACGCGCCCCGCCCTCGCGAGGCTCTCGGCGAGGAGGGCGAGGACGCGGTGCGGCGTGACGAACGTCCCGTCGGGCGCGAGGACCCCGAGCCGGTCGCCGTCTCCGTCGCTCGCGAGCGCGACGTCGAACGTCCCGGTGGCGAGGCGGGCTCGGGAGGCGGCGAGGTGCTCGGGGATCGGCTCGGGGTGGACTCCGCCGAACGACGGGTTCACCTCGTCGCGGATCGTCGTGACGGTCGTCGCGTGCCCCTCGCCGACGACCGAGGCGAGGAGGGCCCCGGAGGCGCCGTGCATCGAGTCCCAGAGGACGCGGAGCCCGGCGCGCCGGATCGCCTCGAGGTCGACGCAGGCGGCGATCGCCGCGGCGTAGGGCGCGAGGAGGTCCCCCTTCTCGACGGCGCCGCCCTCGCGGTCGGGGAGAGGCGTGTCGGCGCAGGCGGCGATCGAGGCGTAGGTCTCGGCGGTCGCGCTCCCGCCGAACCAGGACTTGTACTTCACCCCGTTCCACTCGGGCGGGTTGTGCGAAGCGGTGATCGCGACGCCGCCCCGGAGCCCGCGGCCCTTGACGTGCCACGAGGCGCACGGCGTCGGGACGGGACGGTCCGTCAGGAGGACCCGGAACCCCTTCGTCGCGAGCCGCTCGGCGCTCTCGGCGGCGAGCTCGCGCGAGAGGAAGCGCGTGTCGTGGACGAGCGGGAGGGTGAACGGGTCCCCGGGGTCCGCGTTGGCGGGAGAGGCGCTCCAGGCGGCGACCGCGTCGACGACGCGCGCGACGGAGTCGAAGGTGAGGTCGCGCCCGATCCGGGCCCGCCAGCCGTCGGTTCCGAAGACGATGGGAGAAGGCATGGGACGGGGATTCTCGGCGGGACCGGACCGGGGGGCAAGGCTAGAATGCGCGGCGGTGCTCAACGTCCCGAACGCGCTGACGCTCTTCCGGATCTTCCTCGTTCCCCTCCTCGTCGTCGTCCTGCTGACGAGGATGCCGGCGAAGGAGTACCTCGCGCTGCTCGTCTTCCTCGTCGCCGCCCTCACGGACCTCCTCGACGGGTGGATCGCGCGGAAGTTCAAGAAGGTGACCCGGCTCGGGATGCTCCTCGACCCGATCGCCGACAAGATCCTCGTCTCGGCCGCCCTCATCTCCCTCGTCGATCTCCAGGAGGCCGACGCCTGGGCCGTCTGCATCATCGTGGGGCGCGAGTTCGCGGTCTCGGGGATGCGCTCCATCGCCGCGGGGGAGGGGATCACGATCTCGGCGTCGAGCCTCGGCAAGTGGAAGATGGCGGCGCAGGTCGTCGGGATCTCGCTGATGATCCTCGGCGCCAAGCTCGACGACATCGGCCTCTGGCGGATGACGGGGCGCGCCGCGCTCTACGTCATGACCGTCATGGCCCTCGTCTCGGGGATCGACTACTTCCGCAGGTACCTGCCGCCCCTCCTCGCGAAGGAGGCCGCGGACGGCCCGGCCGGCGAGCCGGCCTCCGGGCCCGCGCGCGAGGGCTGACCGGCTCAGGCCTCCGCGCGCCGTCTCCAGATGCCGCGGGCCATGGGCCGCCCCTCCTTCTCGTACTTCCGCTCGTAGTCCGTTCCGGCGCTCCAGCCGGCCTCGCTCCCCGCGACCTTCGCGAGGAGCGGCTCGGCGTCGAGGGCCTCCCGGATCGATTCGAAGTAGGGGAGGTTGTCCGTCGCGACGCGGACGACTCCGCCGGCCGAGAGGGCGAGCGCGGCGGCCCGGACGAAGTCGGGCGTGAAGAGCCGGCGCTTGGCGTGCCGCTTCTTCGGCCAGGGGTCGGGGAAGAAGACGTGCAGGGCGGCGAGCGAGGCGGCCGGGACCCGCGCGAGGACGAAGGCCTTGCCGTCGAGCCGCGCGAAGCGGACGTTCGCGAGGCCCATCTTCTCCGCGCGCGCCTGGGCGATCCGCGTGTACTCGTGCTCGATCTCGGCGCCGAGGAACGACGTCCCCGGGCGCACCGCGGCCTCGTCGGTCAGGAAGCGGCCCCGGCCGCTCCCGATCTCGACCTCGACCGGCGCGACGCGGCCGAAGAACGCGGCCCAGTCGACGGGGCTCGACGTGCCGGGGAGCTCGCCGGGGAGGGCGATCCGGGGAGGGGGAGGCGTCCCCGGGCTCTGGACGAATTCCTTCGGGGCCGGGGAGAGGCCCGCGCGCTTCAACGCGCGGCGCACGGCGGGACGGCCCATCAGATCACCGCCTTCGGGATCTTGACGATCCTGAGGCCCACGTCGCCGAGGATCCGCGCCTGGCAGCCGAGGCGGACGCCCGGCCCCATGTCGTACGCCTCCTCGAGCGGCTCGATCGGGGAGAGGTTCCCGGGGTTCACGACGCATTCGACCCGGCAGGTGGAGCAGGTGCCCGCGCCGCCGCAGATCGACGACATGCGGGCGCCCAGGCGGCGGGCGGCCTCGAGGGGAGTGGTCCCCTCGGGCAGCTCCCCGCGGATCCCCTGGTCGAGGAAGACGACCTTCGGCATTCAGGGCTTCTCCGCCGCGGGCTCCTCGGGAGCCCGGGACTTCTTCGTGATGCGGACCCTCTCGACCGCCCTCGGGGACGCGCGCTCGACGACGAACTCGACGTCGCCGAGCCAGGTCCTCGCGCCCGTTCTCGGGATCCGCCCGAACTTCTTGAGGAGGAGGCCTGCGACCGTCTCCATCTCCTCCTCCTCGAGGGAGCGACCGAGGTCTCGCTCGAGCGAGGCGACCGGGTAGGCGCCTTCGACGAGCATCGAGGCCCCGTCCATGACCGGCGAGGCGGCCTCCTCGTCGTGCTCGTCGGCGATGTCGCCGAGGACCTCCTCGATGAGGTCCTCGAGCGTCACGAGGCCCGAGACCGCCCCGAGCTCGTCGACGACGATCGCCATGTGGAACCTCCTCCGCCGCATCTCCCGGAAGAGGTCGCCCGAGCGCTTCTGCTCGGGGACGAAGATCGCCGGTCGGAGGAAGCGGGCGAGGTTGAAGGCCTTCTCCTCGGCGTCCGTCACGTCGAAGAGGTCCTTCACGTGGAGGATGCCGACGATGTCGTCGGGCGTGTCGCGGTAGACGGGGAGGCGGCTGTAGCGCCAGACGCGGCCGATCGCCTCGACCTTCTCGAAGTCGGCGTCGGCGGGGAGGACGACCATCTTCGCGCGCGGGACCATCGCCTCGACGACGGGGCGGTCGCCGAACTCGAGGACGGCGTGGAGGATCTCCTTCTCCTCGCGCTCGAGCTGCCCGTGCTGGTGCGAGAGGGAGATGAGGTTCCTAACGTCCTCCTCGGTCACGTCGGCCGGGCCCGACGCGGCGGGGCCGAATGGCCGGAGGAGGACGGCCGCGAGGGCCGAGAGGAGCTTGGCGAGCGGGGCGAGGAGCGTGACGAGCAGCTCGATCGCCGGGGCGACGAAGGCGGAGAAGCGCTCGGCCTGCCGCGCCGCGAGGGTCTTCGGCGTCACCTCGCCGAAGACGAGGAGGACGACGGTCGTGGCGATCGTCGCGGTGACGACGCCCCAGCGCTCGCCGAGGGCGTCGATGGCGAGGGCCGTCCCGATCGAGCCCGCCGCGATGTTCACGAGAGTGTTGCCGATGAGGAGCGTGCTCAGAGTCTGCGGGAGGTGCCCGCGCAGCCGCTCGAGGCGCGTTGCCTGCGGGTGCTTCCGCTCCTTCAGGCGGAAGACGGAGGCGTCGGAGAGAGTCGTCAGGGCCGTCTCGGAGCCGGAGAAGAAGCTCGAGCCGCAGATGCAGAGGAGAAAGAGGACGAGGAGGAGCGTATTGCTCACGGACGGGCCCTCTCCGTCGCCTCGAAGAGCCCGGAGCCGTCCCGCGGGACGCGGGCGACGAGCGGGCCGTCGGCCGGCAGGAGCGGGAGGCGCCCGGC
>JBDIBE010000270.1:0-5043 GCA_039812785.1 Thermoanaerobaculia bacterium
CCGTGGCTCGAGGAAGGCGGCGTCTGGGCGGCGGTCAACCTCCGCGGCGGCGGCGAGTACGGCGAGGAGTGGCACCGCGACGGCATGCTCCTGAAGAAGCAGAACGTCTTCGACGACTTCCTCGCCGCGGCGCGCTGGCTCTCGGCGGAGAAGGTGACGAGCCCCGACCGCCTCGCCATCTACGGCGGCTCGAACGGCGGCCTCCTCGTCGGCGCCGCGATGACCCAGGAGCCGAAGGCCTTCTCGGCCGTCCTCTGCGCCGTGCCGCTCCTCGACATGGTCCGCTACCACCTCTTCGGCTCCGGCCGGACCTGGATCAGCGAGTACGGCTCGGCCGACGACCCGAGGCAGTTCGCGGCGCTCCTCGCCTACTCGCCCTACCATGCCGTGAAGAAGGGGACCGCCTACCCGGCGACGCTCCTCCTCTCGGCCGACAGCGACGACCGGGTCGACCCGATGCACGCCCGCAAGTTCGCGGCCGCTCTGCAGGCGGCGACGACGGGAGGTCCCGTCCTCCTCCGGATCGAGCGGAACGCCGGCCACGGCGGCGCCGACATGATCAAGGCGAGCGTCGAGTCCCGCGCCGACGAGTACGCCTTCGTCCTCGCCCACACGAAAGGGAACTGAGCCATGAGAACGCTCCCGCTCCTCCTCGCCCTCTCCCTCGCCGCGCCCGCCGGTCTCGGGGCGAAGCCCGCCGCGAAAGACGCGAAGGCCGCCCCCGCGCCCGAGAAGAAGGACCCGTACTCGGCCGAGACGTTCGCGGGCCTCGCGCTCCGCGACATCGGTCCGGCCCTCACCTCGGGGCGGATCGGCGACCTCGCCGTCGACCCGGCGCACAAGGGGACCTACTACGTCGCGGTCGCCTCCGGCGGCCTCTTCAAGACGACGAACTGGGGGACCACCTTCGAGCCGGTGTTCGACTCCGAGGGCTCGTTCTCGATCGGCTGCGTCACGCTCGACCCGACGAACCCGCTCGTCGTCTGGGTCGGCACGGGCGAGAACAACAGCCAGCGGAGCGTGGGATACGGCGACGGCGTCTACCGCTCCCCCGACGGCGGCAAGACGTGGGAGAACGTCGGCCTCAGGGCCTCCGAGCACGTCGGGAAGATCCTCGTCCACCCGAAGGACCCGAAGACCGTCTACGTCGCGGCGCAGGGGCCGCTCTGGGCCGACGGCGGCGACCGCGGCCTCTACAAGACGACGGACGGCGGGAAGACGTGGAAGGCCGTCCTGACGATCTCGCCGAAGACGGGCGTCAGCGACGTCTGGATGGACCCGCGCGACCCGGAGGTCCTCTACGCGACGGCCTACCAGCGGAGGCGGCACGTCTTCACGCTCATCAACGGCGGCCCCGAGAGCGGCATCCACAAGTCGACGGACGGCGGGACGACCTGGACGAAGCTGACGAACGGCCTGCCGAAGGGAGACGTCGGAAGGATCGGCCTCGCCATCCCGCCCGCCGCGCCCGACACCGTCTACGCCCTCGTCGAGGCGCGCGGCAAGGACGGCGGCTTCTACCGCTCGCTCGACGGCGGGATGAGCTGGGAGAAGCGGGGCGAGTACGCGACCGGATCGGCCCAGTACTACCAGGAGCTCTTCCCCGACCCGCACGATTCGAGCCGCGTCTACTCGATGGACGTCTACATGAAGGTGACCGAGGACGGCGGGAAGACGTGGCGGAACGCCGGGGAGAAGGCGAAGCACGTCGACAACCACGCCCTCTGGATCGACCCCGAGAACCCCGACCACCTCCTGAACGGCAACGACGGCGGGCTCTACGAGACGTGGGACCGCTGCGCGACGTGGCAGTTCAAGGCGAACCTCCCGGTCACGCAGTTCTACCGGGTCGCCGTCGACGACGCGAAGCCCTTCTTCAACGTCTACGGCGGGACGCAGGACAACTTCAGCCTCGGCGGCCCCTCGCGGACCGGCAACGCCCACGGCATCCGCAACGAGGACTGGTTCGTCACCCAGCAGGGGGACGGCTTCTTCGCCGCCATCGAGCCGGGGAACCCCGACATCGTCTACTCCGAGGCGCAGCACGGCGCGCTCGTCCGCTACGACCGGAAGACGGGCGAGCAGGTCGACGTCCAGCCGCAGGCCTCTCCCGGCGAGGCGCCGCTCCGCTGGAACTGGGACTCGCCGCTCCTCGTCTCGCCGCACAAGCCGACGCGCCTCTGGTTCGCGGCGCAGAGGGTCTTCCGGAGCGAGGACCGCGGGAACAGCTGGATGGCCGTGAGCCCCGACCTGACGCGCCAGGTCGACCGGAACCGGCTCCCCGTCATGGGGCGCGTCTTCAGCGTCGACGCCGTCGCCAAGAACGCCTCGACGTCGTTCTACGGGAACGTCGTCTCCCTCGCCGAGAGCCCGAAGAAGGAGGACCTCGTCTACGCCGGCACCGACGACGGGCTCGTCCAGGTGACGGAGGACGGCGGCGCGACGTGGCGGAGGGTCGCGACGTTCCCCGGCGTCCCCGAGATGACCTACGTCGCCGATCTCGCCCCCTCGCCGCACGAGGCCGACGTCGTCTACGCGGCCTTCGACAACCACAAGCGGGGCGACTTCAAGCCGTATGTCCTGAAGAGCGCGGACCGCGGGAAGACGTGGGTCTCCGTCGCGGGCGACCTCCCGGCGCGCGGCACCGTCTACACCGTCGCCGAAGACCCCGGGAGGCCCGGCCTCCTCTTCTGCGGCACCGAGTTCGGCCTCTTCTTCTCGCACGACGGCGGGAAGAGGTGGGTCCAGCTCAAGGGCGGGATGCCGACGGTCAACGTCCGCGACCTCGCCTTCCAGGAGCGCGAGAAGTCGCTCGTCGTCGCGACGTTCGGGCGCGGCTTCCGCGTCCTCGACGACCTGACGCCGCTCCGCCTCGCGACGCCCGACACGCTCGCGAAGGAGGCGGTCCTCTTCCCGGTCCGCGACGCGTGGGCGTACGTGCCGCGCGTGCCGCTCGGCCTGAAGGGGAAGGCGTTCCTCGGAGAGTCGCTCTACACCGCCGAGAACCCGCCCTTCGGCGCCGTCTTCACGACGTATCTCTCGGAGGAGCTGAAGGGGCGGAAGAAGGCCCGCCAGGACGCCGAGAAGGAGAAGGCGAAAAAAGGGGAGGACGTCTTCTACCCGTCGTGGGACGAGCTGCGCGCGGAGGATCGCGAGGAGCCGCCCGTCCTCCTCTTCACCGTGACCGACGAGGCGGGGAACGTCGTGAGGCGCCTCACGGCCCCGGCGAAGGCGGGCTTCGCCCGGGTCGCCTGGGACCTCCGCGGGCCGGCGGCGGACCCGGTGGAGCTGAAGGAGCGCGAGGAGAGCCCGTGGTCTCCCGGGCCGCGCGGCCCGATGGTCGCCCCGGGGACCTACCGCGTCTCCCTCGCGAAGAAGGCCGACGGCGTCGTCACGCCCCTCGGCGAGCCGCAGGCGTTCCAGGTCGTTCCGCTCGGCGTCTCGACGCTCGGTCCTGTCGACCGCGCGGCCGTCCTCGCCTTCTCGAGGAAGACGGCCCGCGTCCAGCGCGCCGCGCTCGGCGCCGCCGAGGCCGCGAAGGAGGCGAAGGACCGCCTCGACCACCTCGAGAAGGCGTTCCTCGACACGCCGGCCGCCCCGGCCGACCTCTTCGGCGAGGTGCGCCGCCTGAAGCTCGCCCTCGCCGACCTCGACGTCGTCCTCAACGGCGACGGGACGCTCGGGAAGCGGAACGAGCCGGCGCTGCCCGGCCTCGTCGACCGGATCCAGGGCGTCGTGAACGCCCACTGGTCGACGACCGGGGCGCCGACGGCGACGCAGGAGGCGGAGGTGGAGACCGCGGCGGCGATGACGGGGAAGGCCCTCGGGACGCTCCGCGGGATCGCGAAGGACGTCGCGGCGCTCGAAGCGAAGGCCGAGGCTCTCGGCGCCCCCTGGACGCCGGGCCGGATCCCCGAGCTGAAGTAGGGCCGCTCTCGAGGCGGGGCGGCGGCGCGGCCGCCGCCCCGCCGGGGCGAGAAAAAAAATGGGGGGCCGATCGCGGCCCCCGTCAGGAGGGAAGGAAGGGCTGTCGACTCTTCCTGTCCGTCCGGAACGTGGCCCTGGCCCCGGGCCGGCGTCGACGTGCGCGGGACGAGCGCCCCCTTTGCGCGGACGGACGCCGTCTCCCTCAGCGAACCGTCGCCTCCGTCTCCGGGAACGGCGCGCCCGAGGACCCGCCGGCGGCCAGGGCCTCTCCGGGAGCCGGGGGCGTCACGGCCGCGGCCCTCCAGTCGATCGAGGGCCGCCAGGAGGGCGAGGCGACGGCGACGACGGCGCCGTCGGGGTCGGCGCGGAAGACGCCCCAGACGCTGACCGTGTAGACCGGCACGCCGAGCTGACGGGAGGCCCAGCGGTCGCGCTCCGACGGGCGCGGGTTTCCGTCGGCCGGGTGCGTGTGGAGGAGAGCGAGCGCTCCGGCCGGGGGCCGATGCCTCCACGACAGGCCCCGCCGGCGCGTGGAGCTCGGCCAGTGGACGAGGGCGTCGCGCCCGTCGTCGCCGCGGACGAGCCAGGCCGCCTCCTCTCTCGTCGAGAGCCCGCGACCCGCGAGCGCGAGGAGGCGGACGAAGCTCTCGTCGAGGAAGGCGTCGGCCCGCGCCCGGGCCGGCGCTGCCGCGAGCAGGAGGAGGAGGAGGAGGAGCACGGCACGTCGCGCGGCGGACATGCCGGCGAAGGTGAGGCCTCTCGCGGCGGGGCGGCGAGGGTCGAGGGACGAGCCCCGCGGATCGGAGGAGGAGGGCGCGGAGACGCCACGGGAGGCCTGGAGCGGCCGTACGGGTGGGGGCGCTCGTCCCGCGAAACGGGGGCTTCGTCCTCTTTTCCTTTCGCGGGCGTGCCCCGAGGCGGAAGGTTCGGGCGCATGAAGGTGGGAAGCGATCTCCCCTGCGAGAAGGCGCGAGCCGGAGCCCCGCGGCGCAGGGCCCGCCGAGGAGGTCCCGACCCCGTGCGCCCCGTCCGTCCGTTCCCGTCGAATCGAACCCGAACACCCCTTTGAGAGGAGAGAGGCAAGTCACGATGAGAGCAAACCGCAGCTGGCTGGTC
>JBDIBE010000271.1:0-5043 GCA_039812785.1 Thermoanaerobaculia bacterium
CCGGCGGGTAACATCGCCGGTCGATGAAGAAGCCGCTCGGCCTCGACCTGCGCCTCGCCCGCGCCCTCCTCTCGAAGGCGAAGCCTCACCGCACCGTCGCGGCGCGGGTGGAGGCGGTCTCGGCCGCGCTCCTCGGCTGCCCGTACGAGGCGTTCGGCCTCGTCGGGTCGGCGGAGGCGCCGGAGGTCCTCGTCGCGAAGCTCGACCGGTTCGACTGCGTCACCTACGTCGAGACGGTCCTCGCCCTGGCGCGCGCGGAGACCCCGGAGGGGTTCGTCGAGGAGCTGCGCCTCCTCCGCTACGAGGGGGGCGTCGTGGAGTGGGCGAAGCGGAACCACTACATGGTCGGCTGGGCGCGGGCGAACTCGAGGCGACGGGCCGTGTGGCCCGTCGCCGCCGAGAAGCTCGCCGTGAAGAAGGAGCGGCGGCTGAACGCCGTGCCGGGGCTCCCGCCCCGGGACGAGCGTTTCTGGTGCGTCCCGAAGTCGAAGATGAAGGCGTTCGCGCCGCGCCTTTCGAACGGCGACGTCCTCCTCTTCGCCTCGACGAAGGCCGGGATCGACGTCTTCCACTGCGGGCTCCTCGTCCTCGCGGAGGGAAAGCTCAGGCTCCGCCATGCCTCGCGGAGCGCGGGGAGCGTCGTCGAGCAGGACCTCGACGCCTTCCTCCGCGCGAACCGGATGGCCGGGCTCGTCGCGCTCCGCCCGCAGGAGCTTCCGTGAGCGTCCTCTTCCCGATGCCCGCCTCGTCCGAGAGGCTCGCCGCGCTCCTCGAGGCCGCGGAGGGCGACGTCCTCTACCTCGCCGACCCGCGCGTCGCCGTGACGCCCGGCCCGCGGATGTTCGAGCGGATGGCGCAGGCGATGCACGACGCGGGGGCCGGCTGGGTCTACTCCGACGCCTTCGGCCACGCGCGGATCGACTACCGCGCGGGAAGCCTCCGCGACACGTTCGACTTCGGCCCCGTCGTCGCCGTCTCCGTTCCCTTCGCCCGCGCGGCCGGCGTCGCGCCGGGGCTCCACTGGAGCGCCCTCTACGACCTCCGCCTCCGCCTCTCCGAGCGGGCGCCCGTCGTCCGCGTCCCCGAGCCGCTCTACGCGTCGGGGCCCCTCGAAACGCGCCCCTCGGGCGAGGCGCAGTTCGACTACGTCGACCCGAGGAACCGAGACGTGCAGGTCGAGCGCGAGAAGGTGGCGACGGAGCACCTCGCGCGGATCGGCGCGCTCCTGCCGCCCGCGTTCGCGCCCGTCCCGCCGTGCGACGAGCCGTTCCCGGTGACGGCGACGGTCGTCATCCCGGTGAGGAACCGCGAGCGGACGATCCTCGACGCCGTCGCGAGCGCGCTCTCGCAGCAGGCGCCGTTCCCGTTCGACGTCCTCGTCGTCGACAACCACTCGACGGACGGCACGACCGAGATGCTCCGCGGAGTCCGCGACCCGCGCCTCGTCCACGTCGTCCCCGAGCGGCGCGACCTCGGCATCGGCGGCTGCTGGGACGAGGCGATCCGGCACCCGCGGTGCGGCCGCTACGCGGTGCAGCTCGACTCCGACGACCTCTACGCGAACGAGGGCGTCCTCGCGCGGATCGTCCGCGAGCTGGAGGCGGGGCCGTACGCGATGGTCGTCGCCTCGTACCAGATGGTCGACTTCGACCTGAACGAGATCCCCCCCGGCCTCGTCGACCACCGCGAGTGGACGCGCGAGAACGGCCGGAACAACGCGCTCCGGGTGAACGGCTTCGGCGCCCCGCGCGCCTTCGACGTCTCCGTGCTGCGAGAGATCGGCTTCCCGAACGTGAGCTACGGCGAGGACTACGCCGTCTGCCTCAGGGTGAGCCGCGAGTACGAGATCGGGCGGATCTGGGAGTCGGTCTACCTCTGCCGCCGCTGGGAGGGGAACTCCGACAGCGCCCTTCCCCTCGAGACGCAGAACCGCTACGACGCCTACAAGGACTGGCTCCGGACGCAGGAGATCGCCGCGCGGCAGAGGATGACCGGAGGCCGCCCCTGACCGGCGGCCTCGCCGAGGCCGTCGCGGAGCTCTTCCGCGCGCAGGAGGCGGAGTGGCCGCTCCTTCGCGCCGGGCTCGAGGGCCTCGCCGCCGCCGAGGACCGGGCGGTGGCCGCCGATGGGAGCGAGGCGCTCCTTCGCCACGTGCCGCACCGCGTCGGCTCGACGACGGCGAAGGTCGACGCGGCCACGATCGCCGAGCGCCCCTGCTTCCTCTGCGCGAAGAGCCTTCCGCCCGAGCAGCGCGGGCTGCCGTGGCGCGACGAGTGGGTCCTCCTCTGCAACCCGTTCCCGGTCGTCGGGCGCCACCTGACGGTCGTCCACCGCGACCACACGCCCCAGCGCGTCGACGGCACGCTCCCCGTGCTCCTCGACCTCGCCGCGGAGCTGCCCGGGTCGTTCACGCTCTACAACGGCCCGCGCTGCGGCGCCTCGGCGCCCGACCACCTCCACCTCCAGGCGGGCGACCGTGCGGGGCTGCCGATCGTGAGGGAGGCCGCGGCGTGCGGCGGGGTGGCCCTTCGCGCGCGCGGCGCGCGGGCGCTCCTCTTCCGCGGGGATCGAGGCCGCGTCCTCGACGCGGGGCACGCCGCGCTCGAGGCCCTTGCCGCCGTCGCGCCGCAGGAGCCCGAGCCGTGGTGCAACGTCGCGGCGTGGCACGAGCCGGGCGCGGGCTTCTCGCTCGTCGTCTTCCCCCGGGCGAAGCACCGCCCCGACGCCTTCCACCGCGGCGAGAGGACGGTCAGCCCCGCCTCGATCGACATGTCGGGGATCCTCGTGACGCCGATGAGGAAGGACTTCGACGCCCTCGGCAGCGAGGAGGCCGCGGCGATCTACGACGAGGTCTCGATCGGCGAGGAGCCGTTCCGCGAGGTCGTCGCGCGGCTGGAGGGGCGATGAAGGTGTCGGTCGGCCTCATGGAGGCGGTCCCCTCGGTCGAGGTGGAGCTCTTCGGCGCCTTCGTCGACCCGGCCGGGATCGCGTTCGGGCCGGGGCGCCGCGTCGTCGACACGGAGACGACGCTGACGCCGGTCGACCCGGCGACGGCGTCGTTCGCGCTCGACGCGATGACGATCGGCATCGGCTTCCACTGGGAGCGGCAGGAGCGGCAGGTCTTCCGCGGAACGCTGCGGCTCCTCCGCCGCCGCGGGGGATTCACGGTCGTCAACGACGTCCCGCTCGAGGAGTACGTCACGAGCGTCGTCTCCTCGGAGATGAGCGCCTCCTGCCCCCTCGAGCTCCTCAAGGCGCACGCCGTCATCTCGCGGAGCTGGCTGAAGGGGCCCGCGGCCCTCGGGGTCGCCTCGCCCGGCACGGCGCCGGAAGGAGAGATCCTCCGCTGGTACGGCCGCGAAGCGCACCCCGACTTCGAGGTCTGCGCCGACGACCACTGCCAGCGCTACCAGGGAATGACGAAGGCCTTCTCCCCGGCCGCGGAGGAGGCCGTCCGCGCGACGGCGGGCGAGATGCTCCTTTTCGGCGGGGCGATCTGCGACACCCGGTTCTCGAAGTGCTGCGGTGGGCTGACGGAGCGCTACGCGACGGCGTGGGACGACGCGGAGGTCCCTTACCTCGTCTCCTTCCCCGACGGCCCCGTCGAGCCCCTCTCCGACCTCGAGGCCTTCATCCGCTCGAGCCCGCCCGCCTTCTGCAACGCCGCCGACCCCGACCTCATCGCCCGCATCCTCCCCGGCTTCGACCAGGAGACGCGCGACTTCTTCCGCTGGACGGTGGCGTACGCGCCCGAAGAGCTCGGCGAGCTCGTCGCCGCGCGGCTCGGGATCCGCCTCGGCCCCGTCGTCTCCCTCGAGCCGCTCGCGCGCGGCCCTTCGGGCCGGATCTACCGGCTCCGGATCGTCGGCGAGAAGGGGACCCTCGTCGTCGGCAAGGAGCTCGAGATCCGCCGCGCCCTCTCGCGCTCGCACCTCTACAGCTCGGCGTTCGTCGTCGACCGCGACGCCGAGGGGCGCTTCGTCCTCACCGGCGCCGGCTGGGGCCACGGCGTCGGCCTCTGCCAGATCGGGGCGGCGGTGATGGCCGAGCGGGGCTTCGGCTACCGCGAGATCCTCGCGCACTACTACCCGGGGACGGAGGTCGCGAGGGTCGGCTAAGGGGCCAGGCGCCCTACTCGAGCCTCTCGATCAGCATCAGCTCGGAAGAGTGGTAGTCGAGCTGGCCCCAGAGGACGGCGCTGTCGTCGGGCGCGGCCGCGACGCCGAAGGAGTAGGGCTTCTCGAGCGAGAGGAGGAGCTCGTCGCTCCCGTCGGCGAGGCGGCGGCGCCTCAGCTGGCCCTTCCGGCCCGCGGACGTGACGTAGTAGACGAAGGCCGCCGTCACGTCGAACGCGCCCCAGTTGGCGATCCTCGGGAGGACCTCCGTCTCCTCGCCCCCTTCCGTCGGGACCTTCCGGACCGACCAGGGCGGCCCGGCCCGGGCGTAGTAGAGGGCCTTCCCGTCGGCCGCCTCGACCGGGGCGTAACCGCCGCCGCGCGTGACGCGCAGGGCCGGGGCGCCCGGCTCGGGGCGCGTCTTCCAGACCTGCATGTCGTCTTCGCGGTTCGAGCCGAAGTAGATCCACGCGCCGTCCCGCGACCACGACGCGGCCGTCTCGTGCCGCGGACTCGGCGTGAGGCGGACCGGCTCGGCTCCTTCCGGAGTCGTGAGGTAGAGGTCCATGTTCCCGGTCGCGTCCGAGAGGAAGACGATCCGGCGGCCGTCCGGCGAGACGCGGGCGCCGGACGTGCTCCCCGCTTCGAGTGACGTC
The DNA here is from genome assembly GCA_039812785.1 of Thermoanaerobaculia bacterium. Classification (GTDB taxonomy): domain Bacteria; phylum Acidobacteriota; class Thermoanaerobaculia; order UBA5066; family UBA5066; genus UBA5066. The sequence continues at coordinate 4,772 of JBDIBE010000271.1, forward strand.
AGCGGACGGGGGCGGCCGCCGTCCGCGCCGGAGAGCCAGACCTGGCTCCGGCCTGAGCGGTCCGAGGTGAAGGTGATCCACTTCCCGTCGGGCGAGAGGTGAGGGTCGTTGTCCTTCCGCGTGGAGGCGACGAGAGGCGCGGCCTTGCCGGGTCGCCCGCCCCCGAGCGGAAGCTGCCAGACGTTCTCGTCCCGCGACTCCCGGAGGAAGACGAGGTTCCCCCGGCGGGAGCACGCGGCCATGATGGCTCCCTCAGTCCCGAGGAGGCGCCG
>JBDIBE010000272.1:0-5000 GCA_039812785.1 Thermoanaerobaculia bacterium
GCACCCGACCCGGCAATCAACGGCGTTGAGACCGCCCCGAACTCCCGACCACAAGACTGTCGTGGACAGAAGTGTGGACAAGAAGGAAGAAGGGCCGCGTTGCCGCGGCCCGTAAGTCCTTCAAATTGAATGGTGGAGCTGAGGAGGATCGAACTCCCGACCTCTAGAGTGCGATTCTAGCGCTCTCCCAGCTGAGCTACAGCCCCACCGTGGGGGGAGGGAATCTAGCCGGATCGGGCCGATTCGTCAAACGGCTCCCCGGGAGAGGCCTCACGCGCCCGGCCCGAGGCGGAGGTCGGACTCGTCCTTCGTCTCCGAGAGGCGCCGGGCGTGCGGGCGGTAGACGTCCTCGAGGCTCGTTCCCTGGAGGACCCCGCGCTCCTCGGCGTCGGCGCGCAGGTAGAGGGCGCGGAGGATCGCCGCGGCCGGCTCGGAGCCCGTCGGGACGGCGCGCGGGGCGGCCTCGCCGACGGCGCGCGCGACGGCGTAGAGGGTGATCGTGTCGGGAGGCCGCGCGAGCCGGACCGACTCCCCCGAGAGCTCGACGAGCCCGGCGTTCCCGAGCCGCTTCATCCGTGACCTGAGGTCGTCCGGCGCCCGGCCGCAGCACTCGACGAGAGTCGAGAGGTCGAGGGCGACGCCCGCGTGCCACGCCTCGGTGAGGCGGAGGAGGAGCTGGGTCGTCTCCTCGAGCGGCCCCGGCTTCTTCGCGGCCGGGGGCGGGGCGTCGTGGGCGAGGAGCTCGTCGCGGAACTGGACGGCGTGCGCGAAGGAGAAGCCGAAGAGGAGGATCGTCCAGGCGAAGCCCGCCGCCATGACGAAGAGGACGATGGCGCTCAGCGTCCCGTAGAGGCGCTCGACGCCCGCGAAGGCGACGACGCCCGCGGTGAAGACCCACCGGAGGACGGTGAGTCCGGCGCCGGCAAGGACGCCCGCCGCCCCGGCCGCCCCCCACCGGACCTGCGCCGACGGGACGACCTTGATGATGAGCGTGACGGCGACCATCGAGCCGAGGAGCCCGCGCGTGTGGAACTCGGTGAGCGGGACGCCGCGCTCGAGGAGGAGCGAGGTGACGACTCCGACCGCGACGGGCCCGAGGAGGACGACGAGGACGGCGAGGAGGAGGCGCTGCCGCGCACGGCGCGGGCGGAGGGTCCCCCAGAGGAGGTTCGCGGCGCTCTCCACGTCGAAGTAGACGCGCAGCGAGGTGAGGACGAGGAGCGCCGTGGCGACCCAGGAGAACGTCTGCGCGTCCTCGACGACGGTCGAGATGCTCCGCATCAGCTCGCGGGAGCTGCCCGGGACGAAGAAGCGGAGGAGGCGCATGAAGCCCGTCCCGCTCTCGCCGAAGAAGGTCGAGGTGAGGACGGTGACGGAGACGACGAGCGGGATGAACGAGAGGAGCGAGGAGTAGGCGAGGCCGGCGGCGAGGACGGGGCCCCGCGCCTCGAGGAACGTCCGGAGGCTCCGCTTCAGGACGACCCACGAGAGGGCGAGGGTCCGCCCGATCCCCTTCAGCTCGGGGGCGCGGACGGGGAACGAGCCGGTCCCGCGGCCCAGCTCAGACCTCCACGACGTCGCCGTGCGACGGGATCCGGACGTTCCAGCCGAGCTCGGCGCGGACCCTCTCCGCGAAGGCGTCCTGCGCCTCGGGCTCGCCGTGGGTCAGGAAGAGCGTCTTCGGCGGCGCGGGGGCCGTCTTCAGCCAGGCCATCAGCTCGTTCGAGTCGGCGTGGGCCGAGAGGGCCGGGATCTTCCGGATCGTCGCCTTCACGGTCACCGGCTCGCCGAGGACGGAGACCTCCGTCTCTCCCTCGAGGAGCCGCCGGCCGAGCGTCCCCTCGGCCTGGTAGCCGACGAAGAGGACGGTCGAGCGCGGGTCGCGGAGGCGGTGGAAGAGGTGGTGGACGACGCGGCCGCCCGTCGCCATCCCCGAGGCCGAGACGACGACCGCGGGGCCGGGCATCTCGTTCAGCTTCTTCGAATCGTCACGCTTCTTCACGATCGTGAAGTAGGGCGTCTGGAGGGGCGAGCCGGCGCGGTCCTCGAGCTCCTGCATCTCGATGTCGTGCTCGGAGCGGTATCGGCAGTAGAGCTCGACGACGGAGTTCGCCATCGGGGAGTCGACGTAGACGGGGACCTTCGGGAGCTTCCCCTCCTCGAAGAGCTCGAAGAGGTGGTAGAGGACCTCCTGCGTCCGCCCGACGGCGAAGGCCGGGATGACGGTGAAGCCGCCCCGCGCGAAGGCCTCGTCGAGCTCGCGCCGGAGCTGCTCCTTCGGGTCGGTCTCCTCGTGGACCCGATCCCCGTACGTCGTCTCGCAGACGAGGACGTCGCAGGCGGGGACCGGGTCGGGGTCGAGGAGGATCGGGACGCCGCGCCGGCCGAGGTCGCCCGAGAAGACGATCGTCTTCCACTCGCCCGAGGCTTCTCGGAAGCGGATCTCGGCGAAGGCGGCGCCGAGGATGTGCCCCGCCCGGTGCATCGTGACCTTGAGGTGCTTCTGGAGCGGTTTCTGCTCCCCGAACTCGATCCGCTCGAGGAAGCGGACGGCGCGTTCCGCGTCCTCCTCGTCGTAGAGGGCGCGCGACGGGAGCCCCTTCTTCGCGGCCCAGCGGGCCTCTTCCTGCTGCAGGAAGCCCGAGTCGGGGAGGAGGACGCCGAGGAGGGCCTTCGTCGGCGGCGTCGCGTAGGCGGGGCCGCGGAAGCCGTCGGCGACGAGGCGCGGGAAGTAGCCCGTGTGGTCGACGTGGGCGTGCGTGAAGAGGACGGCGTCGAGCTCGTCCGGGCGGAACGGCATCGGCCGGAAGTTCCGCTCCTCCATCTCCCGGCCCCCCTGGAAGAGGCCGCAGTCGACGAGGAGGCGGAAGCGGTCGAGCGTGAGGAGGTATTTCGAGCCGGTCACCGTCCGGGCCGCGCCGTGAAAGCCGATCTGCATCGGGACCTCCATCCTCCATCGTAGCCCCGGCGCCGCCCGCGGTGGCGAGCGGCCGCGCCGCCGTGCGAAGATCGCCCCGGACTACCGAAGGGAGGATCCTGCCATGGCCGACACGGTGGACGCCGCCAAGATGGTCGACGAGAAGATCGACGCCGCTCGAGAGAGCTTCGGCGGGCGCGTGAAGGAGAGGATGGGAGAGGTCGCCGACGGGGTGAAGAGCCGCGCGGGCGCCCTCCGGGACAAGATCCGCGACACCGACTGGGACGAGGTCACCGACAAGGCGACCGACTACGTCCGCCAGAACCCGGGCAAGTCGATCGCGATCGCCCTCGGGGTCGGCTTCGTCCTCGGGCTCCTCCTCCGCCGGCGGAGCGACGACTGATGTCGGAGCCGACCATCCGGCCGCCGGCCCCGCACGGCGCCTCGCCCGACGGGCCGGTCGGAGGCGCCGACGAGGCGTTCTCGTTCGAGCAGGGGATCGACTGGCAGAGCGCGGCGCTCGACGTCGTCCGGAAGTACCCGATCCCCTGCGTCCTCGGCGCGGCGGCCGTCGGCTTCTGGCTCGGACGCCACCGCGGGAAGGCGATCTCGGCGGCGGTCGCGGGCCTCGCGACGAACGCCGTCATGCGCCAGCTCTCGCGGACGTTCGACGCGACCGAGTTCTGACACCCGATTCCCCGGAATCCGAGCCCGCCCGCCGCGAAAGGGGGCGATACTGGAACTGCCGGGGCCCGGCGACCCTTTAGGGCCGTCCCGGGCGGCCCGGCGGAACGAGGTGACCCATGAGCGACGAGCCGAAGGAGACCCCCGGGCAGGACTGGAGCGCGGTCGCGTCCGTCGGGACGGAGGCGGAAGCCACGCTCATCGTCGGGTTCCTCGAGAACGAGGGGATCCCGGCGCGGACCCTCGCGAAGAGCTTTTCGCAGAACCCCGTTCCGGCCGACGAGGACCTCGCCACGATCGAGGTCGCCGTGCCGTCCGGACGGTTCGAAGAGGCCTCGTCGATCCTCGCCCGGCGGGACGAGGCGTTCGCCTCGGCGACGGAGGGCGAAGCGACGCTCCTGACGGACGAGGGCCCCGCCGAGATCGACCCGACGGAGAACGGGTCGAACTGACTACAATCTTCGGATTGGCGTGAACCCCGCGAGGATAGGCCGCTACGAGATCCTGCGCCCTCTCGGCAAGGGCGCGATGGGGCTCGTCTACCTCGCGCGCGACCCCCAGATCGAGCGGACGCTCGCCCTGAAGACGGTCCGCTTCGACGGGCCGTCGCAGAGCTTCAGCGTCGCCGAGGCGAAGGCCCGCTTCCTGAAGGAAGCGAAGATCTCCGGCCGCCTCCAGCACCCGAACATCGTCACCGTCTTCGACGTCGGCGAGGACGAGGGGACGCTCTTCCTCGCGATGGAGTACATCTCGGGAGGGAGCCTCGCGCAGCGGCTCTCCGACCCGGGGTCGTTCCCCGTCGTCGACAGGATCCGGATCCTCTCCGAGGTCGCCGACGCCCTCGCCCACGCCCACCAGCGCGGCGTCATCCACCGCGACGTCAAGCCCGCGAACATCCTCCTGACCGACACCTCGGTCGCGAAGGTGACCGACTTCGGGATCGGCAAGCTCCTGACCGGCGACACCGACCTGACGACGACGGGCCAGATGGTCGGCTCGCCGGCGTACATGTCGCCCGAGCAGATCCGCGGCGACAAGCTCGACGTGAGGAGCGACATCTTCTCCCTCGGCGTCGTCCTCTACCAGACGCTGACGCTGAAGAAACCGTTCCCCGCCGACACGCTGACGACGCTCGTCTACCAGATCCTCCACGACGAGCCGGCCGACCCGCTCGTCCACAACGACGAGCTGCCTCCCGAGATCAGCGACGTCGTGAGGAGGTGCCTCGCGAAGAACCGCGAGGAGCGCTACGGCGACGCGACCGAGATCGCCGACGAGCTGCGCGCCCTCATCGGAATCACGCCGCTCGCCTCCACGTCGGCCCTCTCGGAGAGCAAGATGGCGCGGGCGCGCGCGGCCGCGCTCGCGGGGGCGGCCTCGGCGCCGGCGACGTCCGCCG
>JBDIBE010000273.1:0-4999 GCA_039812785.1 Thermoanaerobaculia bacterium
CGACCTGCACCGTGGAGAAGAGGGCGCGCGGGGTGGCGGTCCAGCGGAGGGCGAGGGCCTCGCGCGCGACGGTCTGCCCCTCGGCCGGTCGGAGGAGGCGCGGCGAGACGTCGGGGGCGGCGTCCGACCGCACCTCGCGCGCGTCGCCGGCGGCGGCGGGCGCGTCGCCCACGGCGCGGCCGGAAGGGCCGGCGCCGGGGAACCCCGGCCACGGCGCCGTGACGAGGAGGGCGAGGAGGAGAGTCGCCCCCGCCGCCAGCGCCGTGGCCGGCCGGAGCCGACCGAGGAGGGGCGCCCGCTCGCCCCGCGCCGCCGAGAGGAGGCGCGCCGGGACGGCGGGAGGAGGACCGAGGTCGGCGGCGCGCGCGAGGAAGCCGAGCTGGCCGCGGCAGAAGGCGCAGTCGGCGACGTGCCCCACGAGGCCCTCGCGCGCGGCGTCGGTCAGCGTCCCCTCGGCCCACGAGGCGAGGAGCGCCTCGTCGGGGCAGCGCCAGCCCTTCGGGGCGCCCGCGTCGCGGGCGGGAGGGAGCGCGGTGGGGAAGCGGACTTCGCTCATTCCTGCTTCCCTTTCACGGACACGCCGGGGAAGCCTCGCGCGGCCATCGCCTCGCGCAGCGCGGCGACCGCCTGCCCGAGCTGCCGCTCGACCTGCGAGGGGCCCGAGAGCCCGGCGAGCCTCGCCATCTGCTCGAGGGAGAGCTCCTGCTCGAAGCGGAGCCGCACGAGGAGCCTCTCGCGGGCGGGGAGGCGGGAGAGGCACTCTTCGAGAACGGCGGACCTCTCGCGCTCCACGGCGTCGGCCTCGGGGTCGGCGCGCGGGTCGACGAGCCCCGCCTCGGCCTCGGCGGGGTCGGCGCCGGGCGGGGCGGCGGAGATCGAGAGGAGGCGGGGGCGCCGGACGAGGAGACGCCACGAGAACCGGCCGTCGACGGCGCGCGCGACGCGCCGGGCGGCTTCGGCGAGCTCCTCACGGCCGAGCGCGGGCCAGAGGGCCTTCAGCGAGTGGAAGGCCTCGTTCTCCGAGTGGCCTCGGAGGTGGAGCGAGCGGAAGACCTCCTGGTCGAGCTCCGGGAGGCGGGCCACGGCGCGGGGGAGACGGAATCGCCCATCGCGGTGGCGCCTCCAGTCGAGGCAGAGGCGGCGGACGACGGCGCGGAGCCACGTGGCGAAGGAGGCCGGTCCCTCCTCGTGAAACGTGCGGACGCGGCGGAGGTCGTCGCGCCGGAGGCGCTCGCAGACGAACAGGAACGCGTCCTGCACCTCGTCGGCGTCGCGCGTAAAGAGGCGGACGACCTGGAGGACGAGCGGCGCCTGCTCGGCGAGGAACGCGCTCCACGCCGCGTCCGCGTCCGCGGGTGCAGGGCGCGACGACGTGTCCGGCACCGATGAGGCCTCGGCCACCGCTCGCTCCTCGTTCTCCGCGCGCCGGAACGCGGCCGTGTCGCCGTCCCGGGTCCCGGGGAATCGTCCGGCCTCGCGGAATCGCTGCGCTTTGTACGAGACTAGCACTCGTGACGAACCGTGGCGGCCCTCCCTCCCGCGAAACCGGCGGCGTCCGGGGGACGGACCTCGTCTCCCTCTTCGGCGCGATCGACGTCTACCTCTTCGACCAGCTCCTCCGCGGGCGGATCGCGCCGGGGATGCGCCTCCTCGACGCGGGCTGCGGCCGCGGCCGGAACCTCGTCTTCTTCCTCCGCGAGAGTTACGAGGTCTTCGCCCTCGACCCCGATCCGGCGGCGATCGCGGCCGTGCGCGACCTCGCGCGGCGGCTCGCGCCGTCGCTCCCGGAGGCGAACGTCCGCTGCGAGCCGGTCGACGGCTCGACCTTCCCCGACGCCTGCGCCGACGTCGTGATCTCGAACGCCGTTCTCCACTTCGCGCCCGACGAGGAGCGCTTCCTCGCGATGCTCCGCGGAAGCTGGCGGCTCCTCGAGCCGGGCGGGCTCCTCTTCTGCCGGCTCGCGTCGTCGATCGGCGTCGAGCGGCTCGTCCGGCCGCTCGGCGGGCGGCGGTTCTCTCTCCCCGACGGCACCGACCGCTACCTCGTCGACGAGGCGTACCTCGTGGAGCGGACGGGCGAGCTCGGAGGCCGTCTCCTCGACCCTCTCAAGACGACGGTCGTCCAGGGGCAGCGCGCGATGACGACGTGGGTCGTCCGGAAGGAGGGATGACGTGAACGCGACCGCGGAACGCCTCGGAGAGCGCCTCCGCCTCGAGCCGCACCCCGAGGGGGGGCGCTACCGCCAGCTCCACCGCTCGGCCTCGATCGTGAAGGTCCCGGCACGAGGCGCCGACCGTGCCGCGCTCACGTCGATCCTCTTCCTCCTCGCGCGAGGAGAGGCGAGCCGGTGGCACCGCGTCCTCTCCGACGAGATCTGGCATTTCCACGAGGGAGACCCGCTCGAGCTCTTCGTCGTCGACGCGGACTTCGCGGGGGTGAGCCGCGTCGTCCTCGGGTTCGCGAGCGAGGGCCGCGAGCCGCTCGCCGTCGTGCCGGCCGGCGCGTGGCAGGCGGCGCGCCCTTTGGGCGAGTACGCGCTCGCCGCCTGCGACGTCGGGCCCGGCTTCGACTTCGCCGACTTCGTCCTCCTCTCCGACCTCTCGGCCGAGTCGACGCGCCTGCGGACGCTCTTCCCCGACCTCGCGGGGCTCCTCTGAGGCGCGCCGTCCCGGCCGCGCGCCTGGTCCTCGGCGCGCTCTTCACGGCGACGGGCCTCGGGGGCTTCCTCGGCCTCCTGCCGCTCGCGCCGCCGCACGCCTTCCAGGTGATCCTCATCGAGAGCGGGTGGATGAAGGCCGTGAAGGCGGTCGAGCTCGCCGCCGGCCTCCTCCTCCTCTCGAACCGCTTCGTCCCGCTCGCCCTCGCGCTCCTCGCGCCGGACGTCGCCGCGATCGCCCTCTACCACCTCCTCCTCGACCCGGCGTTCCTGTGGCTCGTGCCGCTGATCGCGGGGCTGGAGGGGTTCCTCCTGTGGGCCTACCGGGGGAGCTTCCGGGGCGTCCTCGAGCGCGACGCGCGGCCGGGCGCCTGAACGCCGGGCGAGGCCCGCCTCACCTCCTCGGCTCGAGCAGCTTCGGCCAGCCGAGGACGAGGGTCAGGAGGCTCCCGGGCTTCTGGACGGCCTGGGGCGCGACGAGGATCCGCTTCCCGTCCGGGGCGAGCGAGAAGGTCGCGCCGCCGGGCGTCGGGGGGGCGAGCCGGAAGAGCGGGGTCACGGGGCCGACGTGAAACGTATCCCCGTCGGAGGAGACCTCGGCCGAGGCGAGCTGCCCGTCCATCTGGATCCAGAGAAGCTCGCGGCCGTCCTGTCGCCACGTGGGATAGACGCCCGACCTCGGAGAGACCTGCCAGCGCCGCCCCGGTCCGGGGAACGGCGTGACGTAGACCTCGAGCTTCCCCGACTCGTTCGAGGAGTAGGCGACCCAGCGCCCGTCCGGCGAGAACGCGGCGTCGCCCTCGAAGAAGCCGGTGGCCCGGAGCGGCGTCAGGGCGCCCGCCGGCTCGGCGGCGAGGACCATCACGTCGGATTCCGAGGAGGAGGTGGCGGAGGAGCGGTTGGCGAGGACGAGCTTGCCGTCCGGCGAGACGGAGGTCGGGGTGAGAGCGTCCTGCGAGGCGGAGACGGGCTCGACCTCTCCCGTGCCCTCGACGGACTTCCGGTATACGGCGCTCGTCCCCTTCGCCGTCGAGGAGAAGTAGATCGTCTTCCCGTCCGGAGTCCACGTCGGGGCGGAGTCGTCGCCCGGGTCGAACGTGAAACGGGTGCGCAGGCCGCGCTCCACGTCGTAGATCCAGAGGTCGTGCGTCCCGATGGCGACGTCGTTCACCATCGCGGCGACGAGCCGCCCGTCCGGCGAGATCTGCGGGGAGCGGTGGACGGCCGGCTCGCCGAGCGTCCCGAGGAGCTTCCCCTCCCGGTCGTGCCACTCGAGGGAGGTCATGAGCTCGGCCTTGCCGGTCAGGTAGGCGAGGACGCCGTTCGCGGAGGCGGAGAAGACGGACAGGGCCGCGCCCGGGAGCATCAGGAGGTCTTCCGCGAGGGGAACGGCCTCCCCGGAGACGGTCCCCTTCGAGGGGTCGAACGGCTGGGCGACGAGGGCCCGTTCCCTCGCGAAGAGGAGGCGTCCCGACGCGTACTCGGCCTGGCTCGTCGAGCGGACGACCTCGCGCGGCTCTCCGCCGTCGAGGGACCCCACGAGGATCGCGCTCCGGTCGGGGGCCGTGCCGCGGGCGAGGAAGAGGAAGCGCCTGCCGTCCGGAAGGAACCGCGGGTGGCGGTGGGAGTTGTGCTTCGCCGCGTCGACCTTCGTGACCGGCCTCGAGGTCCCGCCGGCCGACGGGACCGCGTGAAGCGGGCCCGTCGCGTCGGGGGCGAAGACGATCGATCCGTCCGGGCTCCAGCTCCCGCCCTTGCCGTTCGGGGCCGCGCAGAGCGTGACCGGGGGGCCGCCCGTCACGTCGATCTTCCGGAGGATGCGCTCGGACCGGACGACGAAGCCGAGCCAGCGGGAGTCGGGCGACCAGAACGGGTAGCCCGCGCCCTCGGTGCCGGGGAGGGGCTGGGAGGTCGTCGCGTCGAGCCTTCGGACGAAGAGCCGGACCTTGCCGTCGGCGTCCTGTGCCGAGAAGGCGATCCGCCGCCCGTCGGGCGAGACGGCGACGGGGCCGGGGCTCTCGGGGTTGAGGCCGAACGCCGCGCCTTCCGGAGCGGGCAGCGCCGCCTTGACGAGCGGCGACTCCGGCCGGCGGAGGGCGAGGAGACCGACGACGAGGGCCGCGGCGACGGAGGCCGCCGCGACGCCCCAGGGGATCGCCGCGCGGAGGCGGGAGCGCGCGGCGGCTGGCGCCGGCGCGTACTCCTCCGGCTGCGCGAGGAAGTCCTCGAGCGTCACGCGCGCGTCGCCGATCGACTGGAGGCGGCGCGCGGGCTTCTTGCGGAGGCACGCGGCGACGAGGCCGGAGAGGACCGGCGAGAGGTCTTTAGGGAGCGCGGAGAGG
>JBDIBE010000274.1:0-4981 GCA_039812785.1 Thermoanaerobaculia bacterium
GCGGCCGCCGTCCTCGCGGCCGTTGCCGGGGCGGCCCGGCCTCCCGAAGCGGAGCGCCGCTCGGTCGTCGCTTGACGCGGACGGCGCGACGAGCCTACCGTCGCCCGGTTCCGGACTCACCTTTCGTCGGAGGAGGCTCCCCATGCTCTTCGTCCGCCGTCCCGCCCGTGCGCTCCTCGTCCTCTCGGCGCTCGGCCTCGCCGTCGCCGGGCGCGGTCTCGCGCAGTCGCCCTCGTGCGTCGCGCCGCCGCCCGGGATGGTCGCGTGGTGGCCCGGCGACGGGAACGCGCTCGACATCGCCGGCGCGAACGCGGCGACGCTCGTCGGGGGCGCGGGCTACGCGGCGGGACGCGTCAGCCAGGCCTTCAGCCTGAACGGATCGAGCGCGTGGGTGGAGGTCCCGGACGGGGCGGCGCTCCGGGTCACGGGCGCGTTCACGATCGACGCCTGGATCAACCCGACCGCGACGGGCGGCCGGGTCGTCGACAAGATCACCGCCGGCGGCAGCGACGGATACCTCCTCGACACCTGGGGAGGCGTCGTCCGGTTCCTCTTCGACGGCCAGAGCCTGAGCGGTGCGACGGCCATCCCGACGGGGACCTGGTCCCACGTCGCCGGCGTCTACGACGGCGCCGAGATGCGCGTCTACCTCAACGGGACGCTCGACGGGACGCGCGCCACGAGCGCGGCGGTCCCGACGAACGCGCTCCCGCTCCGGATCGGGGCGGCGTCCGACGGCGGAAGCCTCTTCTCCGGGCTGATCGACGAGGTCGAGCTCCTCGACCGGGGTCTCTCCCAGGCCGAGATCCAGGCGATCGTCGCCGCGGGGAGCGCCGGGAAGTGCAAGGCGGCCGCCGTCACGGCCGTGCCCGCCGTCACGGCATGGGGGCTCGCGGGGCTCGCGCTGCTCCTCGCCGCCGGCGCGGTCCGCGTCCTTCGTCCGCACGGCTGACGCCGGGGGGGCGACTCCCCGCCGGAGCCTGCTGGCCGGGCGCTTCAGCGGACGAGGGGCGGCATGTCCCATCCCGGCGTGTAGACGTCGGGCTTCTTCGGGGAGATGCCGAGGGTGGCGAGGAGCGTCATCGCGACGGTGTTGCTGTTCGGCCCGAGCGGCCGATAGCCGATCCCCATGAAGTTGATCGTCTGGCAGGCGTTGACCATCTTCTGCCAGCTCGCGTCGGAGTAGCCGACGGCCGCGGTGACGGACTTGGCGGACGGGTTCCAGTCGATGGAGCCCGCGACGTAGGGCCCCCAGTTGCAGTAGATCGCCTTGAAGCCCATCGAGTCCTGGTCGAGGGGGCCGAGGTTCGGGTTGCCGGGCCCGCCGCGGAGGAACATCTCCTTTCCGTCGGCCCCGACCCAGACGATGAACAGGTGGTTCGCCCCGGCGAGGTCGGCGACCCCCTGGGGTATCGGAACGGCACGCACGTCGAGACGGGTCTGAGCCATGGGGACGCCTCCTTGATGCCGGGGGTATACGCCCCGCCGCCGTCCGAATCTGTGACGTACGGCGCCCTTTCGGCGGTCGGCCTCAGCGCCCCATCGCGTCGACGGCCCTCGCCCAGGCCGCCGAGAGGTCCGCCTCTCCGGCGGCGGTGACCCCGAGGTCGTGGAGGAGGCCGTCGGCGAGGCCGTAGATCCAGCCGTGGAGGGCGAGCGACTGCCCGCGCGCCCAGGCGTCGCGGACGACGGTGGTGTTCGCCACGTTCCAGACCTGCTCGACGACGTTCAGCTCGCAGAGGCGGCGGTGGGCGTCCGCCGGGTCGAGCCCCTCGAGGCGGGCGCGGTGCTTCTCGCGCACGTCGGCGACGTGTCGGAGCCAGTTGTCGACGAGGCCGTGGCGGTCGCCGCGGAGCGCCGCGAGGACGCCGCCGCAGCCGTAGTGGCCGCAGACGATGACGTGCGAGACCTTCAGCACCTCGACGGCGAAGTGGAGGGTCGAGAGGGCGTTCAGGTCGCTGTGGACGAAGACGTTCGCGACGTTGCGGTGGACGAACATCTCGCCCGGCATCAGGCCGACGATCTGGTTCGCGGGGACCCGGCTGTCCGAGCAGCCGATCCAGAGGTACGAGGGGGCCTGCTGGTGCTGCAGGCGCGAGAAGAAGCCGGGGTCGCTCTCGGCGACCTCGGCGGCCCAGGCGCGGTTTTTCTCGAAGAGCTTCGGGAGGTGCTTCATCGGTCGTGCTCCGGGGGCGCGTTTTACACCAGCCGCGTCCCGGCGGCGCTCGGACGCCGCCGCGCCCGGGGGCGGACGAGGGAGCCGCGGCAGGTCGCGCCGGGGCCGCTCACGGGGCCTGCCCCTCGCAGATCTCCTTCAGCCGGGCGAGCGCCTGCGGCCAGGTCGTCGACATGTATTCCTCGAAGTCGGGCGGGACGTCGAGCGTCGCCGTGACCTCGGTCCCCCCGTCGGCCTCGGAGAAGGTGTACGTCTCGTATGACGGCGCCCACGTCGTCGCCTCCGGGCTCGTCGTGTCGTCGACGCCGTCCTTCACCACGCCGAGGTGCCGGATGGAGACGACCTCGGGCCGCCGGCTCTCGGCGATCTCGGAGGTGATCCCCTGCTGCCCGCCGGGGCCGAGGAACCGGATCTTCGCCCCCGCCTCCCACGAGCCCTCGAAGTACGAGCCTTCGCAGAACGGGGCGGTCCAGAGGCGGTAGGTGGCGTCGGCGAGCATCGCGTCCCAGACGGCCTCGCGCCTCGCGCGGACGACGACGGTGAATCGGAGCGTCTTCATGGTTCCTCCCGGGAGATGGGGTCAGGCGTGCAATCGTGTATTGTTTTCAACAATACACGATTGCACGCCTGACCCCGAAAGCGGGTCACGCGAGCGGGGAGACGAAGTCGAAGCGGGTCACGTCGACGAGGCCCTTGTCCGTCAGCTTCAGCTCGGGGATGACGGGGAGGGCGAGGAAGGCGAGGGTCATGAAGGGGTGGTCGACGGCGGTGCCGAGGGCGCGGGTCGCCTCGTTCGCCTTCCGCTCGGCGAGGTCGACGTCCTCCATGCGCCCGTTCGACATGAGGCCGGCGACGGGGAGCGCGACCTCGGCGAGGACCTGGGCCCCGTGCGCGACGACGATGCCGCCGCCGATCTCGGCGGCGCGGCGGACGGCCGTCTCCATGCTCGCGTCGTCGCAGCCGGCGACGACGACGTTGTGCGAGTCGTGGGCGACGGAGGAGGCGATCGCCCCGCGGGCGAGGCCGAAGCCGCGGGCGAAGGAGACGCCGACGTTGCCCGTGCCGCGGTGGCGCTCGACGACGGCGAGCTTGGCGAGGTCGCGCGAGGGGTCGGCGGCGGCGGCGCCGTCGACGACGAGGGCCGCTTCGGTCGAGGAGCCGGTCGCGAGGGAGCCCGGATGGACCTCGATGACGCGCACCGCCGCGCCGGGCGCCGCCGGGAGGCGCAGGCGCGAAGCGTCGAAGCCGTCGACCCGGAACGACGGCCCCTCGGGGATGCCGCGCGACGGCACGTCGACGAGGAGCCTTCCCCCCTTCGCGACGCGGGTCCCGCCGAGGACGACGAGGTCGGGGCGGACGTCGTCGAGGCTCTCGAAGGTGAGGAGGTCGGCGCGGAAGCCGGGGGCGATCGCGCCCCGGTCGCGGAAGCCGTAGTGCCGCGCGCAGGAGAGGGACGCGAGGCGGAAGGCGAGGACCGGGTCCAGTCCCATCGCGATGGCGCGGCGGACGTGGTGGTCGACGTGGCCGTGGGTCAGGAGGTCCCACGGGTGGCGGTCGTCCGTGGCGAAGGCGAAGCGCTCCGAGTTCGACGCGTTCACGAGCGGGAGGAGGTCGTCGAGGTTCTTGGCGGCCGTCCCTTCCCGGATCCAGATCGACATGCCGCGGCGGACCTTCTCGGTCGCCTCCTCGCGGCCGAGGCATTCGTGGTCGGTCCGGATGCCGGCGCCGACGTAGGCGTTGAGGTCGAGGCCCGAGAGGAGCGGGGAGTGGCCGTCGATCGGAAGGCCCCGCGAGGCGGCGTCCTCGACCTTGGCGCGGACGTTCGGGTCGCCGAAGAGGAAGCCGGGGACGTTCATCATCTCGGCGAGGCCGAGGACGTTCTTTCGGCCGTAGAAGCGGGCGAGGTCGGCGGGGCCGAGGTCGGCGCCGGCCGTCTCGAGGTGCGTCGCCGGGACGCACGACGGGAGCATGACGTGGAGCTCGACGGGGAGGCCGTCGGCCGAGTCGAGGAACGCCTCGAGCCCCTCGGCGCCGCGCACGTTCGCGATCTCGTGCGGGTCGGTGACGACGGCGGCGGTGCCGTGCGCGGCCGCGAGGCGCGCGAAGACGGGGGGCGTCGTCATCGTCGACTCGACGTGGATGTGGGCGTCCCAGAAGGCGGGGGCGAGGAAGGCGCCGCGGAGGTCGATCTCGTCCTCGGGGCGCGCCGCGCGATAGGGGCCGAAGCCGAGGACGCGGTCGCCCGCGACGCCGACGGTCTCCTCGTGGATCTCGCCCGTCAGGACGTTGACGACCCGGGCGTTCCGGAAGACGAGGTCGGCGGGGACGGCGCCTCGGGCGGCGTCGACGAAGGCGGCGAGGGGGAGCTTTCCGCTGGCCATGGGAGCCCTCCGGGAGGAAGCGTAGACCGGGACGGGGCGGGAGGCGAGAGGCGCGCACGGGGAGGGGGGCGTTCGCGCCCGGATCGACTAGGATCCGCGCACTTCGAAAGGAGGGCCCCCCATGTCCGAGCGCAAGGAGCTGCTGCCCGGCTCGTTCTGCTGGCCCGAGCTCGCCACGAAAGACATCGCGAAGGCGAAGGCCTTCTTCTCCTCCCTCTTCGGCTGGGAGCCTTACGACGTTCCCTCCGCGGGGGGGACCTACACGATCTTCAAGCTCCGCGGTCTCGACGTCGCGGCCTGCCGTTCCTTCGGTCCCGAGGAGAGCCTGCAGAAGATCCCGGCGCACTTCACGAGCTACGTCTCGGCGGCGTCCGTCGACGCCTCCGCGGAGAAGGCGAAGGCGCTCGGCGGGAAGGTCCTCCAC